>JAABQG010000016.1 GCA_011391595.1 Hydrogenophaga sp. | reverse complement strand
GTCCCATAGCGCGACCATCGCCTTCAACTTGTCGGGGCTTTGGGCAGCGAGATCCTTGCGCTCGGCCGGGTCAGCCGCCAGATCAAAAAGCTCCCAGTCGCCCTTGCCCATCGGCTTGGACTGCCAGCGCAGCTTCCAGGACCCCTGGCGCACGGCCCGGTTGCCGAAGAGTTGCCAGGCGAGATAGTCCTTCTCGGTACGCGGCGATTCGGCTTTGCCGGCCAGCACCGGCCCCCATGATTTGCCCAGCAGTGGCGGCAGCTCGCGGCCCGCCAGCGTCTTCGGATAGGCGACGCCCGCGACTTCGAGCATCGTCGGCATCAGGTCGGCCACGTGCATCACGCCATGGTTGATGCTGCCCTTGGCCCGCTGGACGCCCGGGCCGCTGACGATCAGCGCGTTGCGGATGCCGCCCTCGGCGAGCCAGCCCTTGTACTGGCTGAACGGCGTCATCGACACCTGCGCCCACATCGGGCCATAGGCCACGTAGGAGCCCGGGTCGCCCCACGCGTTGGGATGGGTCTGCGACCAGTTGATCGCCGCCCACAGAAAGTCGCGCGTGCCCGGCGTGCCGGCGATCATCTGGAACAGGTCGGTGCCCTCGGCGCCGTTGTCGCCGAACACGACGAAGATCGTGTTCTCGTATTCTCCGATCTTCTTCAGGTGGTCGATGAGTCGACCGACGTGGTGGTCCAGGTTCTCCACCATGCCGGCGTAAAGCTCCATCTTCTTGCCGAGCAGGGCCCGGCTGGCCGGCGCGAGCAGCGTGGCATCGGGCACGAACCACATGCGCTCGGAGACCTGCGTGCCCGCCGGTGTGATGCCCATCTCGACCTGCCGCTTGAGACGCTCTTGGCGCACCGCGTCCCAGCCCTTGTCGTACGCGCCCACGTGGCGGTTGCGCCAGTCCTTGGGCAGGTGGTAGGGGTCGTGCGGCGCCTGGTGCGATACGTAGGCGAAGAAGGGCTTGCCGTCGGCGCGGTTGGCGTCGATGTAGCCGATCAGCTTGTCGGTGTAGGTCTTGGTCGCGTAGTAGTCGTCGGGCAGCTTGCTCAGGTAGCGCCCGTCCTCGGTGTAGATCTGGTTGGGCACCAAGGCGGTGAAGCCGGTCATGTCCCAGTAGCTGCCTGCGCCGTCGAGCATCGTGAAGTCGCGCTCGAAGCCGCGCGCGGCCGGAATCAGGTCGGGCGACTTGCCCAGGTGCCACTTTCCCACCATATAGGTGTGGTAGCCCGCGTCCTTGAGCAACTGCGGCAGCGTCGTGACCTGCTTGTTCAGGTAGCCCTCGTAGCCGGGCACGCCGCGCTGGTTGGGCGCCGTCCACTCGTCCATGTTGCCCAGGCCGTTTCGATGCGTGTCGACGCCGCTGAGCAGCAGGGAGCGGGTCGGCGAGCAGCTGGCATGGGTGTAGAAGTTGGTGAAGCGCACGCCGTCCCGGGCCAGGGCGTCGATGTTCGGCGTGTTGATCTCGCTGCCGAACGCGCCGATGTCGGCGTAGCCCAGGTCGTCGCCGAGGATGACGACGATGTTCGGCCGCCGGGTCGGGGCGTCTGCGGCCCAGGCCAGGGCGGGTGCGGCGAAGGCCGCGACCAAGCCCAGCGCGCCGAGCAGCTTGCTGAAGATGACGCGTGTTGCTCGCGGTGTTACGGTTTCTGTGGGCATGTCCTGTCCTTGATCAAAAGTCTACCGCCGTTCTCCGCGCGTGCGGATTCTATTTTGGAAACAAAAGTGTCAATTGCATCCTCAGGCCCCAACCCTGCGGGCCATTGTCCGGCGATTCGGCCCAATACTTGCCAGCCACGGCGAATTGCATGATCTGCGGGCCGACCTTGAACAGTTGCCCCACCTGAACAATCAAGGGGACTTGCCACTGCTTGCCTTTCCAGTCGTAGGCGGATTCGGTGTACGCGCCCATCGTTGTATGCGTCTTGGTCGTATAGCTGAAGAAGGGCTGGAGGGTGGTGGAATTGACATCATTGCGATGGTCGTTGCCGGCCACGGACCAGATGTGGCCGGCCAGCACGCCGACGGTCCACGGCCCGGACTGCTTCAGCGCCACCGCGGTCGGCCCGAGGCCCCACTTTTCGGTGCCGAGTGCGTCCTTGGTCGCCGTCGGCAGCAGCAGGACCGGCCCTGCCCCCCAGATCCAGCCGTCAGCGGTCGGCGCTTTCGGTGAAAAGAACAGGCTCGCGGTGGTGTCGCCGAGGCCCGATTCGTTCAAAGCGGACGACGGGAAGCCCTTCTGATCCACCAGGGGGATCAGGGTGCGCGAGATCAGGTTCCAGTCGTCGTTCAGCGAGAACGGGATGACCGGCTGGATGACCAGCCGGCTGACCGAGGCGCCGTCGTTCGTCCCGCCGTAGGTGTCGTAGTTGTACTGCAGCGGCACGCTGATCAGCGAGGCCACCGGGTTCGCCAGCTTTTTGGCCAGCTCGGCCGCCTGATCGTCCTGCGCCCAGGTGGCTGGTGTCAGCGCGAAGGCACCGAGGGCCAGAAAATACGTCCATTCGCGGTTTTTCATTGTTTTTACAGCTCCAGGGTAAGAAAAGAATTGCCATGCGTGCGCCAAGGTCGTCCCGGCAGGTGCAAGATCAATGCCCTGGATGGCGACTACAGTGAGGAAGCGCTATTTTCCTGGGAGTTTGGCCCGGCTAAGGTGTGCCGACTCCCCCGCTCTCAATTTTCCAGCCCAACGCCAGGCCCGTCTATCGGATTTCCGCAAACTATGAACACCGTGGATCCCACAGGCACCATCACCCCGGCAGCGGTCACGGTTGACGACATCACCGACCCCACGACGATCAACGCGGGCATCGAGCTGGTCGACCAGGATGCGGTGACGCTGCAATCTCAGCTGCTGCGGGCGCGGCGCGTGATCGTGCGTCTCGGGGCTTCGATGGTCGTGTTCTACACGAGCAACCTTCGCGTGCGGACCCGCACCAAGGTCCGGGAGGATCTGCTGGCCTACGTCACATTCGGCCCGCAGGCCAGTGGCACCGTGAACGGCTTGCCGGTCCGACCCGGCATGATGCTGGCCGCAGCGCCGCAGTCCGAGGCCGCGTTCGTGGTCGACGCGGGCTGGGAGGGCATGACCTTCCTGGTTTCCCCGCAGGTGATCGGCGAGCATCTGGCGATCCGCCAACGCGAGCATGAATTCCACAGGCCGCAGGGCGTGGAGGCGCTGCAAGTCAGCGAAGCCAGGGCACAGCAGCTCTTCGACTGGGGACGGCGGCTGGTGGACGCCGCCGTGCACGACTCCGCCCTGTTCAACGACAGTGAGACCGAACGCGGCGCGGCCCAGGTCGAACTGATCGAGACGCTGCTGGCGGCTCTGGACGGTGCCAAAGACCTGGAGCCTAGCCGCAGCGAGCGGACGCGACAGGCGCAGAGCCTGATCGTGAAGACCGCCGAGGCCCACGCCATGTCAAAGGCGGGCGCCAGTCTCTACGTGACGGACCTGTGCAAGGCCGCGGGCGTCAGCGAACGCACCCTGGAATACGCCTTCAAGGAGGTCATGGGGCTGACGCCAGTGGCCTACCTGATCCGGCTCAGGCTGCATCGGGTGCGCCAGGCCCTTCTGGCCGCGCCTTTGGGCTCCACCACCGTCTCGGCTGAAGCGCTCAACTGGGGCTTCTGGCACTTCGGTGAATTCACTCGGGCCTACAAGGAATGTTTCGGCGAACTGCCGTCAGATACTTTACGGCGGAATTCTGTGTCGTCGGGATTGCTGCCGCTTTAGCGCACCTGGACAGACACATCGCCGGAATCGTTGCCGAATCGGCGCCAGCAAGTTCAAAGTCATTACTGAGGTCTGGTGTGGATCCACTGACGGCTCCAACGAATGACTGATCCGTTCAACTATGTCTGACTCAAATGGGTGCGGAACTTGCCGGTGGCCACCAGAGCTTGAATGTCGCTTGTCAGTCTTCTTGAGACGCTCGAAGCCGGCCTATTGCCCGGCGCATGAATCGATCTTGACGACGTTCAGTAAGCTGAGATGCGCCGGATGCAAAGCTTGAACGGGCCGGCCTGCCTGTCCGCGATCATCAAGCCCACTTTTCTGACCAGGGCCGGGTTCAGCGGCGGCGCACCCGGGACCGGCCGACCGCGAAAGTTCGGGACGAACGCTGCCAAGGGCACCCGCACCTCGATCCACTGGCCGGCCTGGGGCTGGAATACGGCCTGGTAGTTGACGCCGTCGAAGGTGTCCTCGGTACGCAGGTTCATCTTGTACCGCTTGCCGTCTCCCAGCACCGACAAGGCGTACCCAAGGGTGCCAGGAGCTCCTAGAGCGACCCCGGCGCCGCGAACTGACGCGAACCCGCCGTTGCGCTCCAGGGAGACTTCGCCTTCAAACACGGCATGTCCAACGGGGTCGTAACTGAACCGGCCGGTTGACAGGCCACCCATGACCGCGTCGTTGATCGCAAGCCAGTCAGTGACAGTTGCCGGAGCATCGAAGCTGATCGGGTTTGTTTGCATGGCCGGATTGTGCGCGGTGTCCCTTTGGGCGCGTAGAGGTGATTTATGCTCCACCCATGAGCACCGACTTTGACGCAATCGTGGTGGGGGCAGGCTCGGTGGGCCTGGCGTGCGGCTATGCGCTGGCGCGCCAGGGCCACAGTGTGGCCGTGCTGGAGCGCGAGCGACGCGTGGGCGCGGGCATTTCGTCGCGCAACTCCGAGGTGATCCACGCCGGCCTGCACTACCCGCCTGGCTCGCTGAAGGCGCGCTTCTGCGTGGAAGGCCGGCGCCTGCTGTACGAATTCCTCGATCGCCACAACGTCGCCTACAACAAGTGCGGCAAGCTCATCGTGGCCACGCAGGCCAGCGAACTCGCGGCGCTGGATGCGCTGGCCGCGCGCGGCGAGGCCAACGGGGTCGAGGGCGTCACCCGCCTGGACGCCGCGCAGGCCCTGGCGCTGGAGCCGGCGCTGCGCACCGTCGGCGCGCTGCACTCGGCCGAGAGCGGGGTGTTCGATGCGCATGGCTTCATGGATGCGCTGGTCGGCGAGATCGAGGCGCAGGGCGGCGCGGTGGTGCTGAACTCGCCCTTCCTGGGGGCGACGCCGTCGGCCGACCAGGTCGAGGTGCGCATCGGCGGGGACGACCCCAGCACGGTCACCACGCGGCGCCTGATCCTGTCGGGCGGCCTTCAGGCGCAAGAGATGGCTGCAACGGTGGAGGGGTTCCCGGCCGAACGCATCCCCGCCTTGCATTTGGGCAAAGGCAGCTACTTTGCGCTGACCGGCCATGCGCCCTTCCAGCGCCTGATCTATCCACCGCCCATCCCGGGCGCGCTGGGCATTCACTACCGCCGCGACCTGGGTGGACAGGCGCGCTTCGGGCCCGACCTGGAGTACGTCGATGCGCCGGACTATGTCGTCGATCCGGCCCGGGTGCACTATTTCGAGGAGTACGTGCGCCGCTTCTGGCCCGGCCTGCCGGACGGCGCGCTGACGCCCGACTACGCCGGCATCCGGCCCAAGCTGCACGGGCCCGGCGAACCCCGGCCCGACTTCGTGATCGACGACTCGCAACCGGGTGTGATCGCCCTGTTCGGCATCGAAAGCCCGGGGCTGACCGGGGCGCTCGCGATCGGCGAATACGTCGCGGGGCTGGCCAGCCGCTGAGGTTCAAGTCGGCGGGGCCGGGCGTCCGGCAGCGCGCAGGGGTGAGTTGAGCGGGCATTCGCATCCCATGCGGGGTGAGAGCATCGGGCAGGGTGGCCTCTTCGGCCTCTTCAATAGACGGCGTCATGGTCGCCCACATTCACTGGAATGATCTGTCTGTCTTGAATCAACAGTTCCAGCGTGATGCGGTGCGACAGATTGATGGATACCGAATACAGCCCGTTGAGCTGGCGGCACCAGCCGCGCATCTGGATGTGGAGCAAGGGAAGATCGAGCGGCTGGGGTGAGGGGAAACCCTTCGGGTGCGGCCACCCAGAATGATCCCGATTTAATAGCTATTTATGACCGTTTGACGTTGGAAAATGGCCCATCTGATGAGAAATCCGGCGTGGTGCGGGAAACCGGGGCAAGATCAGGCGCTTTCGCCAAGCCCTTTGTCGCTTTGGCCCTTTGGTCCTTTGGTCCTTTGACGCGGCCTTGCCCATCGCGCGCATTGAGCCTTGAAGAACAGCCCTGCGGCTTCACCTGCCTCGGGGTGTGAATGGGTTTGGACCTTGAAAGCTGGCCATGGAAATGACTCTGTTGTGGGTTTTGTGTATCGCCTTGATTGTGTTGGGGCTGGCGGGCACCGTGCTGCCCGTGCTGCCGGGCACCTTGCTGGTCTGGGCTGGCATTGTGCTGGGCGCCTGGATTGACAACTTTGCCCGTGTCAGCGTCGCCACCGTGGTGCTCATCAGCGTGCTGGGGGCGCTGGCGTGGGGCCTGGACTATGCCGCCGGGCTCATGGGGGCGAAAAAAGCCGGTGCCAGCAAGCAGGCCCTGCTGGGCGCTGCGGTGGGCACGGTGCTAGGACTTTTCATGGGTCTGGTGGGCGTGCTGTTCATGCCCCTGGTGGGTGCTGCCGTGGGCGAGTATCTGGCGCGCAAGGACGAAACCCGCGCTGTCAAGGTAGGCCTTGCGACCTGGGTTGGCATCATGCTGGGGCTGATGGCCAAAGTGGTGCTCGCCTTCATCATGGTGGGCGTGTTTGCCGCGGCTTTGCTGATTTGACGGCCCGTGCATTGCCCGAACCGCATACTGGCGAGACCGATTTCCGGCTTTCGCCATCCGCCACTGGCTCAACCGCATTGAAGAGGCCCCATGTCCTTGTTTGAACGCCTGGCCGCCCTGATTCCCGGACAGTGGGAAAAGGTCATTGTCACTGCCTTGCTGATCGGCATGGCCTTGCTCGCGTCGCACCTCTGGGCACGCTATCTCTCGCGGGGCGCGATTTCGGCGGAGAAGCGCCGCCTCCACCTGGTCTGGGCGCGCAACATCATCTGGTTTGCGGCGTTGCTGGTCATCGTGTCGGTCTGGGCCTCCACGATCGCGGGTTTTGCGCTGTCGGTCGCGGCGGTGGCGGGCGCCCTGCTGATCGTCAGCAAAGAACTTGTGATGTGCGTCCACGGCTACCTGTATGTGACCGTGGTGCAGCCCTACAAGATTGGCGACGTGATCGAGTTCAACCAGTTGCACGGCCGTGTGGTCGATATCGACATTTTCGCCACCACGCTGGTGGAGCTTGACAAAGCCGGCCAGCGCACCGGTAAAGTGGCCGAGTTTCCCAACGGGCTGTTGCTCACCCACCCGCTGATCAATTCTTCCCCCAACGGGGCCTATGCGCTGCACGCCATCCAGATTCCCATCCCCGAACGCGCCTCGCATGACCTGGACCGCATCGAAGCCGCCGCCCTGGCCGCCGCCGACCACGCGACCGCTGCCTGGAGCGAAGAGGCCATGACCCACTTCCGCAAGGCATCTGAAGAGAACTTCATCGCGTTTCCCTCCGGGAAAACCAAGGTATCGTGGGACTTTTCAAACCCCGAGCACCTGGTGCTGGTGATCCGGGTGGCCTGTCCGGTCGGGCAGCGCGCCAAGGTGGAGCAGGCGGTGTTTCGCGACACCTGGCGCGCGCTCTCGCCGGCAAACCAGGCTTTGGCGCAAGGCCGTTGAGCGCCCGGTCGTCGCACCGGCGGGCAGGCCAAGCGGATCAACGGCGTGTGGTGGCACGCTCGGGCTGCACGGCCGTGACCTCTGTGCGCGCAAACGCCTGCTGAGGCTCGGAAAAGTCCCACCGCTCGATCAGGCAGCTTTTGCCTGGCGGTGGCCCGCCGGGTGTGGCGGCCTCCAGCGTGGCCGTTGTATCGCCCCAGCGAAGCAGGTTGACCGAGTTGGGCACCCCGGGACGTGTGCGCGTGGATACGGCGGTGCCCGCCTGCACCACCCACAGCCGCCGCGCCAAGCCGTGCAGCGACAGCGTGAAGGGCAGGTGGATGTGGCCGCCCAGCACAAGGTCCGCCCCGGCCTGTGCCCAGGCCCGCGCGGCATCCGCATGACCGCGCAGCAGGTTGGATGTTTCGCCAGCCTCGGGCACTGCCAGCGGCTGGTGCACCACCACCACGCGCAGTTGCTCCGGCCTGGCTGCGGCCAGCAGGCTGGCCACCCGCGCTATTTGCGCCCCCGATACCTCCCCGTGGCTGTGACGCCGCGCACGGGTGGTGTTGACACCCACAATGAGCCAGTCGGGCGAGACCGCGACGGGCTCCAGATCGGCTCCGAAAACCTTGGCGAAACGCGCATAGGGGCGGGTCAGCCGTGACCACAGGTCGAACAGTGCAATGTCGTGGTTGCCGGGGATGGCCAGAACGGGCGCACCCAGTCGGTCCACGAAGGTCTTTGCCGAGCGGAACTGCGCGGGCCGCGCGCGTTGTGTGATGTCGCCCGACAGCACCACCCCATCGGGCCGCTGCTGCGCGGCCAAGGCCACCAGTGCCTCGATCACCTGCGGCCGCTCGGTGCCAAAGTGGGTGTCGGACAGGTGCAGCAGCACACTCATGCCAGACCCCCCGGCCCGTTGGCCGTGGCGGCTTCGCCAGGGGCCTGGAGCAGATACAAGGGCTTGTCGAGCACACGGATATCGATGGGCGAGCGCATGCGCGCCACTTCGCCGTCGAACGCCACCACCACCTCTTTGTGCCCGGGTGCCAGCCTGGGCCTGACCACCAAGTGGTGGAACTCAAAGCTCTCCACCCCGGCGGCCTCCCCCAGCCTGCCCATGGCCCCGTGCAGCATGAGCCGGATCATGGCCAGCGTGCCAATGGGCCGCAACATCAGTGCGGCCATGCTGCCGTGGCCGGGCGTGCCGGCCAGGGTGTCGGTGGGCTCGGCACCCAGCTGCTCCAGTTGCAACCGGTTGTTGCCCACAAAGAGCGTCAAGGTTTGTACGTCGCGAGCCGTGGCACCCATTTCGATGTGCAGGCGCAGCCGCCGTTGCGCGCGCAGCAAGGTGACAACGGCCGCCACAAATGCCACCCAGCGGCTTCGACCAAAGCGGGCCTTGTAAGCCTCGCGGTCTTGCAGCAACTCGGGGTACACCCCCAGGCTGGCGTTGACCAGAAACAGGCGCTCGTTGATGGCCGCCACCTGAACGGGGCTGGGTTGCGCTTGCAGCAGCAGCCGCGCTGCAGCGGCCGGATCGGTGGGAATGCCGTGCGTGCGGGCGAAGTAGTTGAACGTGCCGTACGGAATGACACCCATGGCACAACCCGCCGCGTGGGCGGCCTGGGCCACGGTGTTGAGGCTGCCATCGCCGCCCACCGCAACCACTGCGGAGCCGCGTGCCACGGCTGTTGCTGCGGCCTCGGTGGCCACCCGCTGCAGCTCTGCAGGACGGCACACCAGCAGCTCGCCCTGGCGCCCACCTGCCGAAAGGGCCGATTCAATCACCGCGCACTTGGCATCGATGTCCTGGGCGCCCGAAGATGCGTTGACGACGAACAGCAGGGACGCAGCGGGGTCAAAGCGCAGGCCGGGCGCGACGGCCGGCGACGCCTCGCCTTGACTCGCGATGCGGAGGCTGGAGGCCATCAGTCGTGCTCCAACAAGCCGTCGAAAACGGTGTGTTCGCCCTCCCGGCGCTCGGGCCCGGACGCGTCGTAAAGCGCCAACCACCGGGGCTTTCCATGGGCAATCGCAGGTGGCAGGTCGCAGCGCATTGAGGTTGGCAAAGTTTGCAGTGTGCGGGCGAAACAGGTTCGCTGGATCAGCTTTTCTCGATGTTTAAAACCTGTAAAAGCTTCTTTTTCCGAACGGTTTGACAATTCATGATCGTTAAGTTTGCATCAATAAATGAAATGGTGAGCCGCAAGGTGTTCCAATCGCCGTCAGATCAGTCCATCCGAGCCACTCGTGCCCCGGCAGGCCCGAGGGCCAGGTGCCGATCCACGGTGGAGCGGATTGCATCGGCCCACCTGGCATCGATGGGCGATACGGTGGGCGACACCGTGGGCCAGGGGGCCCGGCAACGGCTGGTCTGGCTGGGTTTGCTGGCCATGCCACTGCTGTTTCCCGTTGCGCTGCCCGGCATGGCTTCAGCGGTGGGCACTTTGTGCCTGTTGGTGGCGTTCGGGGTCGGCATGGGTCATTCGGTTCCGTTGCCGGGATGGCTTGCCAGGCGCGAGCTGAGTGCTCGCGTCAAGGCCATGCTGGCCAGCATGCTGCATCGCGCGGTTCGCATCATGGCGCGCATGGGACGGGCCCGCATGCTGCCCTTGAGCAACAGGCCCGCCCGCCTGTTCAACGGGCTGATGCTGGGCGCCGCGGGGCTGGCCATGGTGGTTCCTGTCCCGGTGATCACATTTGACAATGTGCTGCCCGCGCTGGCCATCGTCCTGATGGCCTGGGGCCTGCGTCTGCGCGACGGCCTGATGCTGCTGGCGGGCTACGGGGTCACCGCGGCCGCTGTGGTCTCGGTGATGCTGCTCTGGTGGGGCGGCGCCGTTGTGGCCACCGATCTGCTCGCCTGGGCCACGAGCTGAAGCGCGTTGCCGGCGCACGGGCACGTCGCCGTTGGCAAGCTGCTGCTGGCTCACAGTCTGTTGCCGCCCGACAGCGCCGGCGGTTGAGTCGCTCAACGCGGCTGTTTCCAAAAGACGCCAGAAATCGTCCCGGTCCCCAGGCGCCCCACCAATCACCTCACCGCCGCCGCAACCCCAGTCACACCACCGTCGCCACCAGCAGCAGCGCCCCCGCCACCTGCGCCGACGCAATCGCCTGGCCCAGGATGGCCCCCGCCAGCACCAGGGCGAAGACGGGTTCCACGTTCATGATGGCCGAGGTGCCGACCATGCCCGGCCTGGGCAGTTCGGCAAAATGACAGTGAAGACGGTGTCGCTGATGCGCAGCCGAAAGCATCCAAATCAATAGCTGACTATGCCCTTTGATGCTGGGAAGTGGCCAATTTGATGGTGAATAGGGCTGTGCAGGCGGTCTGAAAGGTCTGTGACGGGGTTCGGGTGAGGGCGGGGGGATTTGAGGTCGAGCCGGGCAACCCAATTGCATGATTTTGAAGTTTGGCGAGCCTCCCTGCTGCGGCAGTACCGGACCCGTTCACCCGCGTTTTCCGCATCTGGCGCTGCCGGATCGGCGTTTCGTCGCACGGCCCGCGACGCCGGCCCCGCGAGCACGGGGACTTCGCCTGCTCATTCCCGCGGCACCCCCACCCTGAAGGTCTTCAACCATGCGCGCCCACTCCAACCCTGCTCTTCGTGTCCTCCCGCTCGTCATGGCGGCCGCCTGCATTGCGCTGGCGCTGCCTGCCGCCAGCGCTGCCGAAGCGGGCTTTCGCCAGTTGACGGTGGTCGCTCGCGCTACGGACGAGAAGCCGGCCCACTTCGCTCTGTACTACCCGACGGCGCAGATGGCCCGGGCGATTCCCATGGGGCCATTCCCGCAGACCGTGGCGATCAACGGCGCACCGGAGTCCACAGTCAAAGGCCTCATCGTCATCAGCCATGGCACGGCCTCCACCGAACTGGGCTTTGCCACGCTGGCGCAGGCGCTGGCACGCCACGGCTACCTGGTGGCCAGCGTCGAGCATGTGGGCGACACCTGGCAGGACCAGTCGATGCGCGCCACGCCGGGGCGCTACTTTGCCGAGCGGCCGCGCCAGGTCTCCCGCGTGATAGACACCGTGCTCGCCGACCCGCAATGGAGCAGCCGCATGGCCCAGGGTGCCGACGGGCGTCCGCTGATTGGGGCCATCGGCCATTCGGCGGGTGGCTACACCGTGCTGGCGCTGGCGGGCGGCAAGCCCGTGCTCTCGCGCCTGCGCGCCCATTGCGAGACCGAAGCGGCGCTGGACCCCGTGCTGTGCAAGCTGTCGCACGGCATCGGCAGCGCATCGGTGCAGACGGGCGCCGCCGCGGACGCTCAGGAAGAGCCGGTGCAGGCTGACCCACGCGTGCGCGCCGTCATGGCCCTGGCGCCGATGGGCGTGGCGTTCAGCGCGTCGTCGCTGGCATCGATCACCGTGCCGGTGGCCATCTACGCCGGAGAAAAAGACAGCTTCCTCGTGCCGCGCTTCCACGCGTCATGGGTCATGCAGAACATGCGCGGCGACAACACGACCCTGCAGCTCGTGCCCAACGCCGGGCATTACGCGTTCATGAACACCCCGACGATGGACCTGCCCTCGCCGGACGGCAGCGTGGCCGCTGACCCGGCAGGCTTCGACCGGGCAACGTTCCTGGACCGCATGGCGCAGGAGTCGGTGGCGTTCTTCGACAAGAACCTGCGTCAACAGTGAGCACGCCTGACATGCATGAACCGTGGCCCGGCTCGGATCAACCGACGGGGCTCGACGGACCCCTCAAACCCCGAGAATGGGCGGCATGACCTTCTTGTCCACCCCCGCCGGGCCCGTCGCCCCCGTCTTTCTGCAAGGCTTTGCCCTGGGCCTGGGCCTGATCGTGGCCATTGGCGCGCAGAACGCCTTTGTGCTGCGCCAGGGCCTGCGGCGCGAGCACGTCGCCGCGGTGGTGCTGTTCTGCGCGCTGGCCGACGCGGCGCTGATCACCGCCGGCGTCTTCGGCATGGCCCGGGCCCTGGGCGATCGCCCGCAGCTGGCCCGCGCGCTGGCACTGGCGGGCGCGGCGTTCCTGGCCTGGTATGGGTGGAAAGCCTTCCAACGGATACGCCACGTCGGCAGCCTGCAGGCGGCTGCGGGCGGCGGGGCCTTGAGCCGCCGCGCCGCACTGGCCCAGGCCGCCGCCTTCACGCTGCTCAACCCCCATGTGTACCTGGACACGGTGCTGCTGGTGGGCAGCCTGGGCGCTCAGCAGCCGGCGCCGCTGCAGGGCTGGTTTGCCGCCGGCGCCAGCACCGCCAGCCTGGCCTGGTTCAGCCTGCTCGGCGTGGGCGCCCGCTGGCTGGCGCCGTGGTTCGCCCGCCCCACCGCCTGGCGCGTGCTGGACGGACTGATCGGCGTGACGATGGGGGTGCTGGCGGTGGTGATGGCGCGGCATGCGTGGAGCGGGATCTGAGGGCTGCTCGAACCCGGACAGGGGACTTGTCCGGACCGTCCACGAGCGCTAAATGGAACCGGATATTCCCCGTACACGCGAAGGGCACTGTGTCTCTGGAATCATGCGGTGCTTCAACAGCATGATGGCGATGAACTGCGTGAAGTTGGGGGCAGTGTCAGTCGATAGCTGAAGGTTTTGAGCCTGGCCGAGCGTCGGTGACAGGGAAGATGAGTCTGATTTGATAGCTAAATATGACCGAATGAAGCTGGGGAGCGGGGGTTTTGTCTGAATTTTTGGTGGGGAAGGGGGTTGTGGGTTCCAGGTTCCGGATTCGACCCAAAGCGGGCGTCCGGCTCCAGGCCCCGAACCGGTCATGCCAAACGCCGCAGGTCGGGTCTGCGAGCGCTTCAACTGGGTGGCCCACGCCTATTGCCAGATCACGAAACACTACCACCCCGTGGTGGAGACGCCCGAGGGCAACCTGCACCAAGTTATGCGCCTGTCGAACAGAGTATCCACACCAAAGAGGCGACCAGAGTCAACATGCTCCCGCATGTCGCGTTGAATTTCCTATCTTCTACATCACCGACTGAGCTATCAAGCCCTCGGCTACACATGACAGATCAACACGACGTTCGGATCAGCGCCCGCTCGATTGCCAAGTACCAGAAGCATGCCGCGGGATACGACCAGACCTCCGGTCCCACGTGGCCCATCCGGATGCGGACGATCGATGCCCTGGACTTGCGACCGGGCGACCATGTGCTGGACGTGGGTTGCGGCACAGGGCTGAGCCTGCCCTTGCTGGTTCAGGCTGTCGGCCCCTCTGGCAAGGTCTCCGGCTTCGACCATAGCCCTGCCATGCTCGCGCAGGCGCGGGCGCGATGCGCTCAGGCCAATTGGCCCAATGTTCAGCTTGCCTTGAGTAGCGCGCAGGATCTCGCCTTGCCCGGCCCCGTGGATGCCTTGCTGTTCCACTACGCCCACGACATCCTGCGATCGCCATCCGCCATCGATCGGCTGCTGACTCTGGCCAGGCCCGGGGCCCGAGTGGCCATTGCTGGCATCAAATACTTCCCGGGCCTGCTGAGCCTGCTGAATCCCTGGGTCTACCTGAAGAACCAGGGCTACAACGGCGCGCCAGGAGAGCTGCGTGCACCCTGGGACCGGATCGCGCCGCGGCTGACGGATTGGCGGCTCACCCCCACCCAGTGGGGCATGGGCTACATCGCCAGTGGGCGGTTGCTGTCGGTGGCCTGGCAAGGATCGACGGCCGGGACGGCACGGTCATGACAGGTCACCGACCGCCACTGACCTGGCCCACTGCACTGAAAGGCGTCGTCGCCGTGCTGGTCCTGAACGGACTGCTGAGCTTCGGACCCTGGTGGCCGACGCCGGGCATCGTTGTGCAGGCCCGGCTCGCGCCGGAATTCGTCGGTCTGTGGCTGCTCCTGCTGTGGCTGGCGGCGCGCCAGCCCGAGCCGTCGCGCCGCACGCTGGGGATCCTGTCGGCCATCGTCCTGTGCCTGATGCTGGGCCGCTACGCCGATGTCACCGCTCCCAGTCTGTTCGGCCGCCCGGTCAACCTGTACTGGGATCTGCCGCAGCTGCCCAGATTCCTCTGGGTATCGGCCCAGGACCACCCCGCGTGGCTGTCCGCCGCGGTGGTGGCGGCAGTGGCGGGCGTCGGGGGGCTGCTGTTTGCCGTCATCCGGCTTTGCCTGTCGACGGTCCTGCAAACCCTGGTACCGTGGACCTTGCGGTCGTTTCGGGCATGGCTGATCAGCTTCGGGGCTGCGCTGCTGGCAGCAGCGCATCTGGCGGGGGTCCCAGGCACGGGCCGCTGGGCGTCCAACGCCGTGCTGCCCACCTATGTTCAGCAGATCGGGCTTCTGTGGGACGCCAACGCACCGGGCCGGTTGGCACAGGCGCTGCCCGCCGTCACGCCAACCGAGGACGCGCTAGCCACGCACGGCCCGCAGGTGTTCTCGGCACTGGCCAATCGGGACGTGACCTTTATCTTCCTGGAGTCGTTCGGCGCGGTCCTCTACGACCATCCCCAAGCGCGACCGGCCACGGATCCTGCGCGTCATGCCCTGCAGGACGCATTGACGGCCAGCGGTCGACAGGTGGTCTCGGGATTCTTCCGATCACCCACAATCGGCGGCGCATCCGACCTTGCGCACCTGTCGCTGCTGACGGGCGTCGACCTGTCGGACCCTCGGCGCCACAACCTGTTGCTGACCACTCACCGGCCCACCCTGCTGCACCTCTTCAAGCAGGCCGGCTACCAGACCTTCGGCTTGTATCACGCGGTCTCGTGGCCCTGGCCTGAGCATGTCTACTACGGGTTCGACCACTATATCGACGGCCCGGCGCTGCGGTACGAAGGCCCGCCGATCACTTTCTGGAAGATTCCCGACCAAGTGGCGCTGGCCCGCTACGAGCAGCAGTTCCCACGCACGACGCACAGCCCGCCAAGAGTGTTCTTCTTTCCGACCATCACTTCGCACTTCCCGTTCAATCCGGTCCCGCCGTACCAGCCCGACTGGCAGCGCGTGCTGACCTCTGCGCCATTCGATCCGGACGAACTGCAGGCCGCGGCTGCCCAGCAGGTGGACTGGCTCGACATGCGCGTCAATTACCTGGCCAGCGTGAACTATGTGTATCGATGGCTGACCGGCTACTTCGAGCTGCCGGAACCGCGGGAAACCATTTACGTTCTGGTCGGCGACCATCAGCCGACCGCCAACATCACTGGCGAACGACCGACTTGGGACGTGCCCGTGCACATCATCAGTCGTGACCGTGCCTTGCTCGACCGATTCAAGGCACAGGGCTTTTCGGAAGGCCTGTGGCCAGACCGCGCGGTGCTGGGCGGGATCCATTACCTGACGAGCCTGCTGCTCAGCGGCTTTGGCCCCACGCCGGGCCTGCCCTGAGCGCGCCGATCGATCCAGCCGCTGCAGTGCAGAGACTCATCCCGTCCCCGATGGCCACACCTGCATTGCCCAACCGTCGCATGCCATGGGTCGGCGCGCTGGTGATCGCCCTGTGCATCGCCAGCATCAATCTCGTCGTCTGGCAGCTGTTTCATGGGCAGGCTCAGGCGCCCGACCACGACGGGCCCGTTGCCGGGTTCTCCTACAACGGCGCCGGCCGCTGGCAAAGCCCGCTCAACGGACAGCAGCCTTCAGCCACCAACCTGGACCAAGACCTGGCGCTGCTGTCGACCTACACTCGGCGCATCCGCACCTATTCGGCGGCCGACCAACCGGAGTTTCCGGCCATTGCCCGCAAGCACGGGCTGCAGGTCATGCTGGGCGCGTGGATCGATGAACGGCTGGACGGCAACCAGCGCGAACTCGCCGCAGCCATCGACCTTGCCCGGTCGCATCCGAACGTCCATCGGCTGATCGTGGGCAACGAAACGCAGTTGAGGGCCTCGCTGCCGCCCAATCGTCTCGTCGCCTATCTCGACCAGGTCCGGTCGGCGCTGCGTGCGACGGCGGTCCAGGTCTCGACCGCGGAACCGTGGCATGTCTGGATGGCTCAGCCTCAGCTGGCCCAGCATGTGGACTTCATCGCCATCCACGTGCTGCCCTACTGGGAGAAAGAATCCATCGAAACCGCTGTCCAGACCAGCCTGAACCAGATCGCGCGGGTGCAGGCCCGCTTCCCGGATCGCCAGGTCGTGGTCGCCGAAATAGGGTGGCCCAGCAACGGCCCGTCCTTGGGCAAGGCCCGGGCCTCGGCGGCGAACCAGGCGCTATTCATCCGCAACTTCCTGCAGCAGGCCAGATCGTCGGGGCTGGACTACTACCTTATCGAGGCCTTCGATCAGCCCTGGAAGATGGCCACCGAAGGGCGCGCGGGCGCCTATTGGGGTCTGTGGGACGCTTGGCGCAACCCCAAGTTCGACCTGACCGGCCCGGTCTTGAAAGACCCGCGGGGGCAGCACAAGGCCTGGGCGGCCAGCGTGCTGGGCGCAGCGGTGATGCTCGCGTTCCTGCTGGCTGTCCCGCAGATGCGGCTGGCCGGGCGGATCACCTTCTGTGCAGCCGCGCAGGCCATCGTCTCGGCAGGCGTCATTCTGGTGTCCATCCCGCTGGCCCACTACCTCACGCTGCCCGATGTCTTCGGACTCGCGCTGGTCGTGGCCGCCCTCGCATTCATCAGTGCCACCCTGCTGGCGCAGGCCTTCGAATTCGCCGAGCGCTTCTGGTCGGGCGGGCCGGGGAACGACGCACCGGCGCCCGAGCTGGCCCTCGCGGCGCTACCGCCCTTCATCAGCATTCACCTGGCCTGCGCCAATGAACCGCCCGACATGGTGATTCAAAGCGTCGAATCGCTTCTGGCCATCGACTGGCCGGCCTTCGAGGTGATCGTGGTGGACAACAACACCACCGATCCGCACGCCCGCGAGAAGTTGGCGGCCTGGATGGCACACCGACATGACCCACGGCTGCGCTTTGCCCAATGGGCGCAGCTGCCGGGCTACAAGGCTGGCGCCCTGAACCAGGCCCTGGCGATCACCGATCCTGCGGCCCGATGGATTGCGGTGGTGGATGCCGACTACGTGGTCGATCCACAGTGGCTCAAGCAGGTGCAGATCCATTTCCAGGATCCGTCGGTCGGTCTGGTGCAGGCGCCGCAAGCCCATCGCCGCTGGTCTGCACGTCGGTTCGACAGGATGATGAACTGGGAGACCGAGGGCTTCTTCCGGATCGGCATGCACCACCGGAACGAGCGCAACGCCATCATCCAGCATGGCACGATGACCGTGGTGCGGGCCGCCGATCTGCGGCGCCTCAGGTGGAACGAAAGCTGCATCTGCGAGGACACCGAGCTTGGCCTTCGTCTGTTGGGGTCCGGCTATCGGGCCGTCTACGTCGACCGGGTGCTCGGAGCCGGCCTGCTGCCCAGAGACTTTTCAGCTTACGCCCGCCAAAGAAAGCGCTGGGCGCAGGGAGCGGTGCAGATCTTCAGGCTGCATGCCCGATCGCTGCTGGGCCGCTCGCCGTTGACCCTTGCCCAGCGCTACCACTTCGTGGCCGGCTGGCTGCCATGGCTGGGTGACGCGCTGCACTTGCTGTTTTCGATCATCATGATCGTCTTCAGCCTGGGCATGGTCTTCCTGCCGAACTCTGTCGATCCGCCGCTGTGGCTGTTCGTGGTGCCGCTGATCGCGTTCTTCACCGCCCGACTGCTGATCGGCCCGCTGCTCTACACAGTGTGCGTGCCCTGCGGCCTGGCCGACCGCCTGGGTGCAGCGGTGGCTGGCATGGCCCTGTCCCACCGTATTGCGCGCGGCGTGCTGCAGGGGCTGCGTGGTCGACAGGCGGTGTTCGAGATCACGCAGAAGGCGTCCGCCGCCTCAGCCGACCGCAGTGTGGCCGAGGCGGCGGATGCGCCGACTGTCGGCCCGAGGTTCGTACAGGGCATCAAGGAAGAGTTCGCGCTGCTCGGCGGCCTGGTGTTCTGCATTTGCCTGCTGGCGCTCAGCCACAGCCCTGCCGATACCGGTCGGCTGGGCTGGATCGCCATCCTTGCGATCCAGTCGCTGCCCTACTGGGCGGCAGTCGTCTGTAGGCTGATCGAATCCAAGAACGTGCCGTCAGATCTACAACCCGGGGCCACGCGGCGGGATGCCGCAGGCAGGACCGAGCCCACGAAACCTTGATCAGCCGCCGGGTGGCGCTCACCCGATCGCCGAGGCGCCCGCGGCCGCGCAACCGAGCACCCAGCAGCGGCAAAACCGCCATGGCCGAGCCGAATACCCGGCGTGGCGAGGCGTCTGAAAACAACGCGGTAGAGGTTGCTTTCTGGGCGTTCTGCCGTGCTGTTTGCCTGCCCTGCCACCGGCGATTTCTTCCGCTCGCGCATCGACCGCATGATCGATCTGCGCCGTCCGCTTGCTGCGTTGCGTTGCATCTGCGGCGTTTGCGGTCGCTCCCGACCGCACTTACCTTCTCCTCACCCCCAACCACACCACCGTCGCCACCACCACCAGCGCCCCCACCACCTGGACCGGCGCGATCGCCTGCCCCAGGATGGCCCAGGCCAGCACCAGGGCGAAGACGGGTTCGACGTTCATGATGGCGGAGTTGCCCACCACGCCCAGCTTGGGCAGCACGGTGAACATGATGGTGAAGGCGGTGCCGTAGAGGAAGGTCAGCGCCGCCAGCCCCCACCAGCCGGGCACGGCGGTGGGGAAGTGAAACCCGCCCTGGTAGCCCACGGCCGCCAGCGCCAGCACACCGACGATGCTCATGGTGGAGCAGGTGCGCACGCGGCCGTCCAGGTCGCTGGCTTCATGCTGTGTGATCACCAGCGCCACGCCGAAGGTGGCGGCTGCCGTCAGCGCAAAGGCCACGCCTGCGCCGATGCGCCCCCACTGGCCGGCCGCGCCCAGGCCCGAGGCGGCGCCGAACACGTCCAGCGCCAGCGCCAGGCCCACCAGCATCACCGGCATCGCCACCAGCACCGCGCGCTCGGGCCGGTGGCCGTAGAGCAGGCGCGCCCACAGCGCGGTCCACAGCGGGTAGGTGTTGAAGGCCAGCAGGGCCAGCGCCACCGGCAGCCGCGCCACGGCCGAATACAGGCACAGGCTCTGCACGCCGATCAGCAGGCCGATGGCGGGCAGGGCGCGCTTGTGCCGGGCGGTGAGCTTCAGCGGCACGCGCTGCCAGAGCAGGATGGCGCCCACCACCAGCGCGGTGATGGCGCTGCGGAAGGTCACGGCCGTGGCCACGTCCACGCCATTGTTGAAGGCCAGGCGTGCGGCCACGTGGTTGGCGCCCATCATCAGGGCGATCAGCAGCAGCGTGGCAAACGCGGTGCCGGAGAGTTTGCGGGCGGGCGGGGTCATGCGGTGGGGCCGGCGGTGGAGGGGTTGGGCCCGCGGCTCAGGCCAGGCCGGAGAGGTGGACCTGCGCGGCGGCGGCCAGTTTCTTGTCGAAGGTGGCCAGCGGTGCTTTCAGCTCGGCGGCGAGCCACAGGTAGGCGGCGTCGTAGCCGCTGAGGTCGTAGCGCAGGGCGAGTTCGAATTGCTCCTGGGGATCGGTGGGGCGAAGCTCGATGGCGTGGGCATCGAAGTCCGCCAACGCCTGCCGCACGGTGGCGCTCGGGCTGCCGGCGCGGAGCTTTCTTGCTGCCACGTTGACCATTTCGTGGACGAGCAGGCCCGGCGCGAACAACAGCTTGCCGCTCATCAGGGCGATGGCCTGGTCGCGGGCCGGCTCCTCGAACATCGCGGCCACCATGACGCTGCAATCGACCACCAGCGGCGGCAGCACGAGGTAGCTGGCAGGTGGCTCCGCCACGTAAATCTGAGGGTGCGCGCTGCTCATCGAGAATCCCGGTCCTCGCGAATGATGTCGACCCCCAGGGGCGCGCCGTCCGCCGGCGGCCGTCCGCGCGCGCGCTGTTCGGCTGCGATCTGCTCGATGGTTTTCCACCCCCGTTGCACGATGGGCCTGCCGCGTGGGTCGTAGCCGACGATGCGTGGTGCGCCAGGATTGGCGAGATCTGCGGACGAAGTGGGCACTTCCGCTTCTTGCGTCACTACCTGTTCAACCAGCGCCATCAGTTCGCCCTGCAGCGAGCGGTGGTTGCGCGCGGCGCGCTGGCGTAGCGCCTCGGCCCAGGCTTCGGGCACGTCCTTGATGGAGAGGTTGGGCATGGGGCGGCTCCGTTTCGGATAAATGGAGCCATTATGGAACCACAATGGAGCCGTATCAAGCAGCGTGGCTCGGCCTCAATACAGCCCGTGCACCTGCGCGTGCACCCGCGCCAGGCCCAGCAGCGCGTCGGTGAAGGGGGTGGGCACGCCGGTTTTCTGGCCCAGCTCGCGCACCACGGTGACCAGCGCGTCCAGCTCCACCGGCTTGCCGGCTTCCACGTCCTGCAGCATCGAGGTCTTGAACGCGCCGAGCTTGCGGGTGACGGCGTGGCGGTCTTCGGGCTGCTGGTCGATGGGGATGCCGATGTGCGCGCCGATCGCCTTGGCCTCCAGCATCACGCTGCTGACAAAACCGCGCACCAGCTCGTCGCCCAGGATCAGGTCGGTGGTGGCGCCGGTGATGGCGCTGATGGGGTTGACGGTCATGTTGCCCCAGAGCTTGAACCAGATGTCTTTCTGGATCTGCGGCGACACCGTGGCCGCAAAGCCGGCGCGCTGCAGCAGCCCGGCCAGCGCCTGCACGCGCGCTGTGCCCTGCCCCGAGGGCTCGCCGATGATCAGCCCGTTGCCGAAGTGGTGACGGATCACGCCCGGCGCATTCACCGAGCAGCTGGCGTGCACCACGCAGCCGATGACGTGGCGCGCGGGAACGGCGCGGGCGATCTCGCCGGTGGGGTCGACCGCCTGCAGCGCGGTGCCGGCCAGCGCGCCACCGAAGCCTTCAAAGAACCACCAGGGCACGCCGTTCATGGCGGTCAGCACGATCGTGTCGGGCCCGATCAGCGGCGCGATGTGGCGCGCCACCTCCAGCAGTGCCGGCGCCTTGACGGCGATGATGACCAGGTCTTGCACGCCCAGCGCGGCCGTGTCGCTGCTGGCGCGCACTGCGTGGGTGGTGGTGCCGTCCGCCCCCACCAGTTGCAGGCCGTGCTGCTGCAGCGCCGCCAGTGTGGCGCCGCGCGCCACCACGCTCACTGTGCAGCTCACGCCCGCCAGACGGGCCCCGAGCCAGCCGCCGATGGCGCCAGCGCCGTAAATCACCACTTTTTGGATCATTTTTTGCCTCTATCCAGCGTCAATCGGCCATGAGGCGCTATCAATTTTTATACCCGTCGTCGATGCGGTCCACCTGCCGCACCAGCGCGTCGAACACGTCGCGCCCGGCGCCGTGGGCGGGGTTGAACTGCAGCGCGTCGCGCGTGCACTTGGCGGCGATGGCCTCGGGCACGGGGATGGCCGCGCCCATGCTGAGCGTGGCCATCTGGATCTCGCAGGCGCGCTGCAGCGTCCACAGGATGGCGAAGGCCTGCTCCAGCGTCTGGCCCCAGCTCAGCAGGCCGTGGTTGCGCAGGATCACCGCCGGTTTGTCGCCGATGCTGGCCAGCACGCGCGGGCCTTCCTCGGCGTGGATGGTGATGCCCTCGAACGCGTGGTAGGCCACCATGTCGTGCAGCTGGGCCGAGTAGAAGTTGCTCTGACTCAGCCCCCCCTGCAGCGAGGCGACGGCCACGCCCGCGGTGGTGTGCGTGTGCATCACGCAGTGCGCGCCGTCGATGCCGCCGTGCAGCGTGCTGTGCAGCGTGAAGCCGGCCGGATTCACCGGATGGGGCGAGCCGTCGAGAACATCGCCTTTCAGGTTGATCTTGACCAGATTGCTCGCCGTGACTTCGCTGTAGTGCAGGCCGAAAGGGTTGATGAGGAACTGCTTTTCCGCGCCGCTGACCGACGCTGGCAGGCGCACCGTGATGTGGTTGTAGATCATCTCGGTCCAGCCCAGCATCGCGAAGATGCGGTAGCAGGCGGCCAGGCGCACGCGGGCGGCCCATTCGTCGGTGTGGGCGCTGCCTTTGCGGGAGGGGACGGTGGGGAGTTGAGCGGTCAGCATGGGGTTCCTTCAGAGGGGGTTCAGTACACGCTGCCCTTGGCAGCCGGCGCCACGGCCAGGCTGTCCTTGAACTTGGCGGCCAGTGCGCTGGTCTGGCGCACCAGGATGCCGGTGTCCAGCCCCACGGCCACGAACACCGCGCCCAAGGCCAGGTAATGGCGCGCCTGCGCCTCGTCGCTGGTCAGGATGCCGGGCGCCTTGCCGGCCTTCAGGATGCGCGCGATGGCGTCTTCGATGGCCGTCTGCACCTCCGGGTGGTTCGGGTCGCCGACATGGCCGAGGGAAGCCGACAGGTCGGCCGGGCCGATGAACACGCCGTCCACCCCGGGCGTGGCGGCAATGGCATCGAGATTCTGCAGCGCGGTGCGGGTTTCGGCCTGCACCAGCAGGCAGACGCGGTCATTGGCTTCCTTCGCGTAGTGGGGGTAGCGCCCCCAGCGCGAGGCGCGCGCGCCCGCCATGCCGCGGATGCCCCCCCGCGCCCCGGGGGCGTTCACATGATCGTCGTCCTGTGGGTAGCGGCAGGCCCGGACCAGGTGGGCAGCCTGCTCGGCGGTGTCCACCATGGGCACCAGAAGGGTCTGCGCGCCGATGTCCAGGTATTGCTTGATCAGCGCGGCCTCGCCGACCGGCACCCGCGCGATGGCGTGGGCCGCGGGGTAGGCGGCAATCGCCTGCAGCTGCGCCAGGATGTCGGTCAGGCCGTTGGGCGCGTGCTCGCCGTCGATCAGCAGCCAGTCGAAGCCGGCACCGGCACAGATCTCGGCGCAATAGGCGTTGGCCAGGCCGAGCCACAGGCCGATCTGGGGCTGGCGCTGGGCGAGGGCGTTCTTGAAGGGGTTGGCGGGGGTTTGCATGGTGGGCCTTGGAGGAAGTCGGGAAAGGGGTCAGACAAAGCGGAACAACAGGCGGCCGAGCGCGCCGTAGTCGGCCTCGAACAGGTCGCCGGCCTGCGCGGGCACCGGGCGGGTGAACGAGCCGGCCAGCACGATCTGCCCGGCTTGCAGCGATTCGCCCCAGGGCGCGAGCTTGTTGGCCAGCCAGGCGATGCCGATGGCCGGGTGGCCCTGCACACCGGCGGCGAGACCCGTTTCCTCGACCACGCCGTTCTGGCGCAGGATGGCGCCGCACCAGGGCAGGTTGGTGCTGTGCGGGTCGGCCTTCATGCCGCCGATGACGATGCCGGCGTTGGCGGCGTTGTCGCTGATGGTGTCGAAGACCTTGCGCATCACCTTGCTGTGGCGGTCGAACTGCTCGATACGCGCGTCGATGATCTCGATGGCGGGTGTCACGTAATCGGTCGCGGCCAGCACCTGCTCCACCGTCACGTCAGGGCCCTTCAAAGGCGCCTTGAGCACGAAGGCCAGCTCCACCTCCACCCGCGGCGCGATGAAGCGCGCCGCAGGGATGTCGAGCACCTGGCCGGGCGTGCAGGTGAACAGCATGTCGTCCAGCAGCGTGCCGTAGTCGGGCTCGGTGATCTGGCTGGCCTGCTGCATGGCGCGCGAGGTCAGGCCGATCTTGTGGCCGATGACGGTGCGGCCTTCGGCGCGCTTGAGGTCCATCCAGGCGCGGCTGATGCGGTAGCCGTCTTCGATGGTCATGCCGGGGTAGCGTTTGGAGAAATGCTCCACCTGCACGCGGCCTTCTTCGGACTGGTGCAGCTCGGCGGCGAGCTGGCGGATGAGGGTGTCGTCAAACATGGGCAAATTCCTCGCGGGTGTGCGGCGCGCGTGGGTGTGATGGGCAGCCGGCGCAGGTCAGGGCCATCGCGGAGCCGGCTTTGCCGGGCCGCTGATGGCGCCCCCTTGAGGGGGAGGCGCCGCAGGCGCTTCGGGGGTGTTTCGTCATTTCTTGAACAGCGGGTGCAGGTTGCTGTGCTTGGCGTCGAAGACCTCGTGGCCCTCGTCGATCTGCAGCGTCACGCCGATATGTCGCTGGCTGAAAAGCGGCTGGAAATGCGCCTTGGTGGCCATCAGCAGCGCGTCGCCCACGCGCTTGTGCGTGGCGGCGGTGCGGCCGCTGGCCATGCGCAGGTTCAGGTACACGAAGGCGTAGTCGCCCGGGTCGCGGAAATCACCACCGGCCGCGCGGCCCGCAGCGCCACCGTCTGACACGGCAAAGTGCGGCGCGGGATACGCCAGCACACGCGTGCCGCCCGGTGGAAAGACAGGCTTGCCGGCGTCGTCGGGCGCGGCCAGCATGGTGTCGGCCAGGCTGCGGCACAGCGCGGTCATGTCGGTTTCGGCATCGAGGTTGCCGGTGTAGAGGATGACGAGGTGGGGCATGTCTGCTTTCAGAGCCGGCCGAAGGCCTGGTAGCCGCTGGCGGACGAGGCATGCGCGGCGGGAATGGCGTGTCCGTCCTGCGGTGTGAAGGGAAAGATGGCGTTGAGCTGCCCGGTGCCCGAGGCGCCGAAGTAGGGCGTCACGATCTCGGCCTTTCCGTCATAGGCTGACCAGCCCAGCGCACCCAGCAGCATGGCGGTGTCGTGCATGAAGCCTTCGCCGTGGCCCTTGCTGGCGTACTCGGGCAGCATCTCGCAGAAGTCTTTCCACTCGCCACGCTGCCACATCTCCAGCACGCGGCGGTCCAGGTTCTCGAGGAAGGGGCTCCAGATCTTGAACGCAAATTCAGGGGCCAGGCCGTTCTGCGCGAAGCGGTGCGAGAGCGAGCCGCTGGCGAGGATGGCCACCGTGCCGTCGTAATGGTCTTCAATCGCCTTGCGCATCGCCCAGCCCAGGCGCGCGCTGTCGTTGAGGTAGTGCACGGTGCACAGGGCCGAGACCGAGATCACCTTGAAATGCTGGTCGGCGTTCATGTAGCGCATCGGCACGAGCGTGCCGTATTCGGGCGCCAGCGTGGTGGCGTCGTGCGCCAGTGTTTCGACGCCGTGCTCGTTGCAGACCTTGGCCAGCAGCTTGCCCAGGGCCGGGTTGCCCGGGAACTCATAGTGGAGGTTGCTGATGAAGTGCGGCAGCTCGTTGCTGGTGTACAGGCCCTTGAAGTGCGGCCCGCAGTTGATGTGGTAATTGGCGTTGACCAGCCAGTGCGTGTCGAACACCACGATGGTGTCCACCCCGAGTTCGCGGCAGCGCCGGCCGATTTCGATGTGGCCGTCGATGGCATCCTGGCGTGTCCCCTTGCGCGGGCCGTCGAGTTCGCTCAAGTACATCGATGGGACGTGGGTGATTTTGGCGGCGAGTGCGAGTTTGCCCATGATCAGACTCCCCAATGCGGAATGTGGTGCGAACCCAGCGACACGGCCACGTTCTTGGGTTCGCAGAACACCTCGTAGCTCCAGGTGCCGCCCTCGCGCCCGGTGCCGCTGGCCTTGGTGCCGCCGAAGGGCTGGCGCAGGTCGCGCACGTTCTGGCTGTTCACAAAACACATGCCGGCTTCCACGGCGGCGGCGACGCGGTGCGCGCGGCCGAGGTTCTCGGTCCAGACGTAACTCGACAGTCCGTAGGCGATGTCGTTGGCGAGTTCAATCGCGTGGGCCTCGTCGCGGAAGGGAATCAGGCAGGCGACCGGGCCGAAGATCTCTTCTTGCGCGATGCGCATGCGGTTGTCCACGTCGGCAAACACGGTGGGCCACACGTAGTTGCCGGCTTTGACGCGGTCCGGCAGTTCGCTCGCGTACGAAGGACGGTCCAGGCCGCCGCACACCAGCGTGGCGCCTTCCTTGGGGCCCAGTTCGATGTAGCTGCGCACCTTGGCCAGGTGGCCGGGGCTGATCATCGGGCCGACGATGGTCTTCTCATCGAGCGGATCGCCCACCATGATGCGTTGCGCGCGCTCGGCGAACTTCGCGACGAACTCGGCGTAGATCGATTGTTGCACCAGGATGCGGCTGCCGGCCGTGCAGCGCTCGCCGTTGTTGGAAAAGATCATGAAGAGGGCGGCGTCCAAGGCGCGGTCCAGGTCGGCGTCGTTGAAGATCACGAACGGGCTCTTGCCGCCGAGTTCCATGCTGAACTTCTTCAGGCCCGCTGCCTTGACGATGCGGTTGCCGGTGGCGGTGGACCCGGTGAACGAGATGGCGCGCACGTCCGGATGGGCGCACAGGGGCTCACCGGCTTCCTTGCCAAAGCCATGCACCACGTTCAGCACGCCGGCGGGGATGCCGGCCTCCATCGCCAGCTCGCCCAGTCGCGCGGCGCTCAGGGGTGAGAGCTCGCTCATTTTCAGCACGGCCGTGTTGCCAAAGGCCAGGCAGGGCGCGACCTTCCAGGTGGCGGTCATGAAGGGCACGTTCCACGGGCTGATCAGCGCGCAGACGCCGACCGGGTGAAACAGCGTGTAGTTCAGGTGCGTGGGCGTGGGGTAGGTGTGGCCGTCCACGCGGGTGCACATCTCGGCGAAGTAGCTGAAGTTGTCGGCGGCGCGGGGGATGAGCTGCTTGCCGGTCTGCGCGATCACCTGGCCGCTGTCATTGGTCTCGGTCTGCGCGATCTCCGGCACGTGCCTGGCGATCAGCTCGCCGAGCTTGCGCATCAGCCTGGCGCGCTCGGGCGCGGGGGTGTTGGCCCATTTCGGGAAGGCGGCCTTGGCGGCGGCCACCGCGGCGTTCACTTCAGTTTCGCCGCCCGAGGCGACCTCGGCCAGAACCTCCTGCGTGGCGGGGTTGAGGGTCTCGAAATAGGCCGCGCCGGCGACGGACTGGCCGTTGATGAGATGGTTGATTGGCATTTGTCAGACAAGTTCGGTTGCAGGATGAATGAGGTCAGCCCTCGATTCGACGGCGGGGTGGTGTGAAGAAATGGGGTCGGATCCCGATTCCCCAGCCCGTAGGTGGATCGGGCGCTGCTTCTCGAAGGGAATCGGGCTCTGACCCCGTTTCTTTGACCCCCGGTTATCTGCTTTAGCTGGCAATCGTGTTCTCCAGTGCCCCTAGCCCCTCGATCTCCGTCACGATGACGTCGCCTGGCTGGCAGTCCACCACGCCGTCAGGCGTGCCGGTCAGGATCAGGTCGCCGGGCTGCAGCGTCATGAAGCTGGAAAAATACGCGAGCAGGAAGGGCACGTCGAAGATCATGTCGCGCGTGTGGCCGGACTGCGTCAGCTTGCCGTTGACGGTGGTCTGCAGCGCCAGGTTCATCGGATCGGGCACGTCCGCCGCATCCACGAGCCAGGGGCCGATCGGGGTGCAGGTGTCACGGTTCTTCACGCGCAGGTTGGGGCGGTACCAGTTCTCCAGGTAGTCTCGGATCGCGTAGTCGTTGGCTACGGTGTAGCCGGCGATGAAGTCGTAAGCGTCGGCCTGCTTCACGTTCCTGGCGGTCTTGCCGATCACCACGGCCAGTTCACACTCGTAGTGCATGTAGGTCACGCCGGCCGGGCGCACCGTGAAGGCTCGGTGGCCGGTCAGGCTGGCTTCGCCCTTGAGGAAGGCCAGCGGCTCCTCGGGCGCCTTGAAGGCGAGTTCCTTCGCGTGGTCGGCATAGTTCAGTCCCAGCGCCAGGATGGTGCGTGGGCGGTGCGCCGGCGCCAGGGGCGGCAGCCAGACCACCTCGTGGAATGCCAGCCGCCGGCCGCGAAAGGCTGGGGTCCGCAGTTCGAGCTGGCCATCGGATTCGATGGCGTCATGGATCGCGCCGGCCCAGGCGATGCGTGCGTGCTTCATGCGGGCTCTCCCACGAGGGTGTTCACCAGCGGTTCGAAGCCTGGTGCGGAGATCTCGATGCGGTCGCCAGCACGGACGCGCGGCCGGGTGCCGTCGGGCAGGCAGTCGCTGCCCAGCATCAGCAAATCGCCGGGTTGCAGCGTCATGAAGGCGTTGACATCGGCCAGCAGCGTGGCGGCGTCGCGCACCAGGGTGTGGAAGTCCACGGTCTGGCGCAAAGTGCCGTTGATGCGGACTTCGAGCTTCAGCGTGTTCACGTTGCCAACTTCGGTCAGCGGCACGCAGCGCGGCCCAATGCCGAGGAAACCGTCGAGGCACTTGAACTTGACCGGCGGGCGGTAGTAGCTCTCGTGCGGGACCGACAGGTCGTTCATCAGCACGCAGCCCACTACGCGAGGTAGCGCGAAAGACGCTTCATTATTGATAGCTGAAGATGAACCATTTACGCTGGGTTGTGGCCGAAAAGTTTCAAAATTGCCGATGACAAGCCCAACCGAGGCCCCGACTTCGACCTCTGGCACGTCGGTGGGCAGCGCGACGGCCGCGCCCTGCGGGCTGAAGGTGTTGGCGGTCTTGATGAAGAGCACAGGGGCCTGGGGGGGCGCCTTGTAAGGAGGCTCGGCAGCGCGGGCGGCCCACAGGGCCAGCTCGTGTTTGAAATTCAGCAGCGTGCCGTAGACGGTGCCGCCGGGCAGGAAAGGCGGGAGGGTGGGGTTCATGCGTCGGTTTCCGGTTCTGAGGCACTCGCGGTTTCGGCGGGTTGCTCCAGGGCGATCAGTTCGTCGAGCAGGGCGTACAGCTGGCTCAGCTTCGGCTTGCCGAGATGGCTCTCGACCCAGGCGTAGTGCGCCTCGATGGTCTGGGACAAGGTCTGCACCAGGGCCAGCCCTTGGGCCGAGGCGCGCACCACGGTGCGCCGTGCATCGTCCGGGCAGCGGCATCGGCTGATCAGGCCGTCACGCTCCATGCGGGTCAACACGCCGGTCAGGCTGGGGCCCAGCAGGTACGCTTCGCGCGCCACGCGGCCGGTTTCCACGCCCCCCGGGTCGCCCGCATGTTCGCCGAGCACCCGTAGCACACGCCATTGCTGGTCCGACAGGCCCTGCTCGCGCAGGCTGGGCCGGGTGTGGGCCATGACGGCTTCGCGCGCCTGCAGCAGCAGGCGCGGCAGGTTGCGATGAATGAACGGAGTGATGGCGGGCATTTATTTAATATATTAAATGATTTGGCGAATCCAGGTCTTCGGGTTAACCCGGATCGAAGCGGTTACAGTAGAAAGCGTCTTGGCCGCTGCTGCGCCGCTTGATCGCCGCGCATCAATTGCCGGGATGAGTCTTCAACTGATCCTGTCTCCCAAAGCGAGGTGTCAAAATGGCTGCTCCCGACATCGGCTCCTGCTTGTCCGCCGGTATTGACGGACTCAAGAAAAACCCGCTGGCGCATATCCTGGCCGTTGCGCTGATTGGCGCGGTCGGCGGTGTCAGCGCGGGCATCCTGTCCGGCCCGATGCTGGTGGGCTACATGCGCATGGTCCAGAAAGAAGAACGTGGCGAAGCGGTGGAGTTCACCGATGTCTTCAAGGGTTTCGACGACTTCGTGCCTGCCTTGCTGGCGGTGCTGCTGTCCAGCCTCATCGTCTCAGTTGGCTTCATGCTGTGTATCCTGCCGGGGCTGCTGGTCATCGGGCTGGTGCCCACGGCCGCCTACCTGGTCGCGGTGGGCGAAAAGGACGGCATCAATGCCATCAAGCGGGCCTTTGAAGCGGTGAAGGAAAACCTGCTGGGCACGGTGATCTGTTCGCTGGTGCTGAGCATCGTGGGATCGCTGGGCGCGATCTTCTGCGGCCTCGGCATCTTCCTCACGCTGCCGATTGCCGGCATCGGCTTCTATCACATGGCCAAGCAGATCACGGACGGAGGCCCCCTTGCCATCACCCGAGCCTGATGACGACCGCCTGAGCCCGGCCGAGCGCCAGTGGCGGGCCGTGCCGCTGCTGGGTTGGCCGCTGGCACTGGGCGCAGCGCCCTTGCTGCTGGCCGACGGTGTGCCGCTGTGCGGGTTCCGTCACCTCACCGGGCAACCCTGCCCCCTGTGCGGCGGCACCCATGCCTGCGCTGCGCTGGTGCAGGGGGATCTGCTGGCGGCGTGGCAGGCCAATCCGGGCCTGATGCCGCTCGTCGCGATCGCCGCGGCTCATGCGGCCCAGCTGGCCTGGGAGGCCTGGCGCGGCCGGCGTGTCACGCGGTGGCGCATCGGCCCCAAGGCCTGGCAGGCGGGAGGGCTGTTTCTGATGGGCGCCTGGGGGTTGCGCCTGCTGGGCGGGCTATAGCGCGAGGGCGCAGACTTCGGTGACCCTGGCCGTTGACCCGGGCCTCATTCAAGTCGCTCGTATGTCCGAAAATGAAGGACGTTGAGGATGCTGCATGACCACTACCCTGAAAGCCCTGCTGGGCGTTGATATCCCCCTGATCCAGGCGCCGATGGCCGGTGTGCAGGGCAGCGCCCTGGCCATCGCCGTGTCGAACGCCGGCGCGCTTGGCTCGCTGCCCTGCGCCATGCTCACGCCCGAGGCGTTGCGCGCCGAACTGCAGGCCCTGCGCGCGGGGACGCAGCGACCTTTCAATGTCAATTTTTTCTGCCACACGCCACCGGTTCCAGACCCGATTCGCGAGGCCGCCTGGTGCGCCGCGCTCGCGCCCTTCTATACCGAAGCCGGGATCGACATCGCGGCCGTCCCCGCCGGCGCGGGGCGCGTGCCCTTCAGCGCGGAGGCCGCCGACCTGCTTGAAGCATTCTGCCCGGCCGTGGTCAGCTTTCACTTCGGCCTGCCTGCGCCCGAACTGGTGCAGCGGGTCAAGGGCTGGGGCGCCAGGGTGTTGTCATCCGCTACGACGGTGGAAGAGGCCTTTTGGCTGGAGGCCCACGGCGCTGACGCCGTCATTGCCCAGGGGCTGGAAGCCGGCGGCCACCGGGGTATGTTCCTGACCGACGATGTGACAACCCAAACCGGCACGTTCGCGCTGTTGCCGCAGGTGGTGCGCGCGGTGAGCGTGCCGGTGATCGCCGCGGGCGGCATCGCAGACGCGGCCGGCGTGGCCGCCGCCATGGCGCTGGGCGCGACGGGCGTCCAGGTCGGCACCGCCTACCTGCTGTGCACCGAGGCCACCACCAGCCCGATCCACCGCGTCGCGTTGCAGAGCGACGCCGCCCGCCACACCGCGTTGACCAATGTCTTCACCGGTCGTCCGGCGCGCGGCATCGTCAACCGGGTGATGCGCGAACTGGGTGTGATGAGCGCTTCCGCGCCGGCCTTCCCGCTGGCCACCGCCACGATGGCGCCGCTACGCGCCTGGGGAGAGCGGCAGGGCAGCGGTGATTTTTCGCCGCTGTGGTCGGGGCAGAACACGACTGGTTGCCGGGGCGTGGGCGCGGCGAGACTGACGCAGGCCTTGGCCGAGGGTCTGCGCGGACACCTGGCGTGACACCGCCTTGCCTGCCGCGCGACTCGTCTGCCAGGCGCCCGGATTTGTGTTGAAAACGAAAGCGCTGTCATGTTTGTCGTGATCTTCCGGGCCAAAGCCCGCACCCTCGATGCCGAATACGCCGCGACTGCCGCCCACCTGCGCGAACTGGCACTCACGGAATTCGGCTGCCTGGACTTCTGCGCGGTGACCGAAGGCGATCAGGAGGTCGCGTTGTCGTACTGGCCCGACGAGGCCAGCATCCGCGCGTGGAAGCAGCATGCAGACCACCTGATGGCTCAGAAATTCGGCCGTGAGCGCTGGTATGCCTCGTACAGCGTCGAGGTGGCCGAGGTGAAGCGGGCTTACCGGGGGCCACACCCGTAGCGTTCCGGGACGGGTGTTAGGCTTGCCCCATGGCCAAAGAAAAAACCGTCTACGTCTGCAACGAATGCGGGGGCACCAGCCCCAAGTGGCTGGGCAAGTGCCCAGCCTGCGGCGCCTGGAACACGCTGATCGAAACGGTGGCCGAGTCGGCGGCATCCAGCCGCAACAATCGTTTTGCCTCGCTGGCCAGGACGGCCGAAGTGGCGACGCTGGGCGAGATCGAGGCCAGTGACTTTGCGCGCACGCCCACCGGGCAGGACGAACTGGACCGGGTGCTGGGCGGCGGCATCGTCGAAGGCGGCGTGGTGCTGATCGGCGGCGACCCCGGCATCGGCAAGTCGACGCTGCTCCTGCAGGCGCTGGATTCATTGCAGCGAAGCGGGCAAAAGACGCTCTACGTCACCGGGGAGGAGAGCGGCGCGCAGGTGGCGCTGAGGGCGCGCCGGCTGGGGCTGGATCATTCCCAGGTCAAGGTGCTGGCCGAGATCCAGCTCGAAAAGATCCTGCACACGCTCGACGCGTCAAAACCCGGCATCGCAGTCATCGACTCGATCCAGACGGTGTATTCGGACCAGTTGACGTCGGCGCCCGGCTCGGTGGCGCAGGTGCGCGAGTGCGCCGCGCACCTGACCCGCGCGGCCAAGGCCAGTGGCGTCGCCATCGTGCTGGTTGGCCATGTGACCAAGGACGGCGCGCTGGCCGGCCCGCGCGTGCTCGAACATATGGTGGACACCGTGCTGTACTTCGAAGGCGACACGCACAGCAGCTTCCGCTTGGTGCGTGCGATCAAGAACCGCTTTGGCGCGGTCAACGAGATCGGCGTTTTCGCGATGACCGAGAAGGGCCTCAAGGGCGTGAGCAACCCGAGCGCGATCTTCCTGAGCCAGCACAGCGAGCCGGTGCCCGGCAGCTGCGTGATGGTGACGCTGGAGGGCACGCGTCCGATGCTGGTCGAAATCCAGGCGCTGGTCGACACGGGCGGCCCGTCGCCGCGGCGCCTGAGTGTGGGGCTGGACCGTGACCGCCTGGCCATGCTGCTGGCGGTGCTGCACCGCCATGCGGGCGTCAATTGCATGGACCAGGACGTGTTCGTCAACGCGGTGGGCGGCGTGCGCATCAGCGAGCCGGCGGCGGATCTGGCGGTGATGTTGGCGATCACTTCCAGCCTGCGCGGCAAGGCGCTGCCCAAGGGCTTTCTGGCGTTCGGCGAGGTCGGACTGGCCGGCGAAGTGCGCCCCGCGCCGCGCGGCCAGGAGCGGCTGAAGGAGGCTGCCAAGCTGGGATTTTCCGTGGCGGTGGTGCCCAAGGCGAACGCGCCGAAGAAGAACGACAAGGCCTTCGAGGGCCTGACGATCCATCCGGTGGAGCGCATCGAGCAGGCGATGGAGCTGGTGCGCGGGCTGGGCTGAGGCGTTTGTGAGTACGCACTGACCGTAATTCCGGGCTTGCCGGCGCATAGGACAATTCAGGCCATGAACTTCCAGAAAATCCTTGTTCCCCTTTTGTGCCTGGTCTTGCTGGGCGCGGCTTGGCGATCGTACGGCTGGCAAGGCGTCGCGGTGGTCAGTGGGGGCCTGGTGATGTGGCTGCTGCTGCACTACACGCGCCTGATCACCATCCTCAAGAAGGCGGCGAACCGCCCGATCGGCTTTGTGGGCAGCGCGGTGATGCTCAACGCCAAGCTCAAACCCGGCATGACGCTGATGCATGTGATTGCGATGACAAATTCACTCGGTGCGCTGCAAAGCCCCAAGGACGAGCAGCCCGAGCTGTTTCGCTGGACCGACGGCACGGACTCCCACGTCACCTGTGAGTTCAGGGGTGGCAAGCTGGTGAGCTGGAAACTGTTCCGTCCCAGTCAGACGGGGACTGCGGTGGAATCACCCGTTCAGACGCCTCCGGCGCCGTAAAATCAGCGTTTTGCGAACCCGGCAATTCAAAGGACCCCCAATGAGCGCACTTCCCCCCTCGATGGCCGATCGTGACGGCAAGATCTGGATGGACGGCCAGATGGTCGAATGGCGTGACGCCAAGATCCACGTCCTGAGCCACACCCTGCACTACGGCTGCGGCGCCTTCGAGGGCGTGCGCGCGTACAACGCGGACGGTGGCACCGCGATCTTCCGGCTGGAAGAGCACACCCAGCGCCTGTTCAACAGTGCCAAGATCCTGCGCATGAAGATCCCGTTCACCATGGACGAGGTGATGGAAGCCCAGAACGCCGTGGTGCGCGAGAACAAGCTGGAGAGCTGCTACCTGCGCCCGCTGACCTGGATCGGCTCGCAGAAACTCGGCGTGAGCCCCAAGGGCAACACCATCCATCTGATGGTCGCGGCCTGGGCCTGGGGCGCCTATCTGGGCGAGGAAGGCATGAAGCGTGGCATCCGCGTCAAGACCTCCAGCTACACGCGCCACCACGTCAACATCACCATGACGCAGGCCAAGGCGGTGAGCAATTACACCAACTCGATCCTTGCCAACATGGAAGCGCTGGACGACGGCTACGACGAGGCCCTGCTGCTGGACGCCAGCGGCTTCGTGTCCGAGGGTGCGGGGGAGAACATCTTTGTGGTCAAGGACGGCGTGGTCTATACGCCCGACCTTTCTGCCGGCGCACTCAACGGCATCACGCGCAACACAGTGCTGCACATCTGCAAGGACCTGGGGCTGGAACTGGTGCAAAAGCGCATCACGCGCGACGAGGTCTATATTTCCGACGAGGCCTTTTTCACAGGCACCGCCGCAGAAGTCACGCCGATCCGTGAACTCGACCGCATCGAGCTCGGCAGCGGCTCGCGCGGCCCGATCACCGAGAAAATCCAGAGCGCGTTCTTTGACATCGTCAATGGCCGCAACCCGAAGTACGCGCACTGGCTGAGCAAGGTTTGAAGCCTTGCGGGACAGTCCGAAGACCGCGAAGCGGGCAAGCCCTGTCCTCAACCAAGCTTGAGGGTTTGCGGGTCAGACCACTCGCGCAGCGATGTGCTCTGACCCCAACTGATTAAGGATAGATATGACCAAGCAGACCATTGAACTCCTCGCCAAGGACCTGAACCACCAGGGCGGCGTGTATTGCCCCAGCCCCGCAGCCGACATGAAGCTCTGGAACAGCCATCCCAAGGTCTATCTGGACGTGGCGCGGACCGGCGAGGCTAAGTGCCCCTATTGCGGCACGGTGTACCGCCTGAAGGCGGGCGAGACGGTCGGGCATTCCCATTGAACCTGGCGGGTATCTGCCAAGTCCTGAAGGCTGGCATGCTTGAGCGACACGGTCAACTTCGCGGCCTGCGCTGATGAATCCACTGGACCCCATCTTGCGCGAGGCCCTCGAGCGCGTCACGGTCCTGATCGTCACCTACAACAGCGCGCATTGTGTTGAGGCGCTGGCCACGGGACTGGCCGGCGTGCCGCATGTGATCGTTGTGGACAACGCCAGCACCGACGACACCTGTGCCCAGGTGCAGGCGCTGCTTCCAGCAGCGCGCCGGGTGGTGATGCCCGCCAACAAGGGCTATGGCGTGGCCAACAATGCGGGATTGGCCGTTGTCCGGACGGACTATGCCCTGCTACTCAATCCCGACTGCCTCATCGACGCGGGCCAGATCGCAGCGCTGGTTCAGCAGGCGCAGGGATGGCCTGACGCGACCCTTGTGGTGCCGCAGCTGACCGACGCTTCAGGCAGCCTGCAAGTCAACTACAGCTGGCCGCGCGGTCACTGGACGCCAAAGACCGAAGCCGCCACAGGCCCTGCCAACGTCGGTTATGCCTGCGCAGCGGTCATGCTGGTCCATATGGCGAACGTCTCGCGCATCGGCCACTTCGACCCCCTGTTCTTCCTTTATTACGAGGATGAGGACCTGTGCCTGCGCGTGTTCAAGGCACGTGGACAGATCCTGGTGCTTCCCGACATCCGCATCACGCATCTGTCGCGCGGCTCGGTCAAGGGCGCCCAGCCCTGGCGGGCGGAGTACTGGCGGGGCTACCATCACGCCCAGTCAAAGATTCTTTTTGTCTGGAAGCATGAGGGGCCCGAAGAAGCGAGTCGCTTGCGTGTCCGTGTGCTGCTGACGTCCGCGCTGAACGTGCTGGCCCGCGTCGTCCTGCTGTCGCCCAAACACCTCGCACGCGCCTGGGGCCGGTTTCAGGGGCTGCGCGTGTTGAACGCGGATGAAGTCGCCGCGGCCCGGCGCGACGCCCGATGAGCCTCATTGATCAGGAACTTCGCATGTCTGACATCATCCCGCGCAGGGACCCACCCACGCTCACGGTCGCGGTGCTGGCCAAGAATGAAGCCCACCAGATCGAGCGCTGCCTGCGCAGTGCCGCGTTTGCCGACGAGATCATCGTGGTGGACAGCGGCAGCACCGATGACACCGTGGTCCTGGCGGAGCGCATGGGTGCCCGGACTTTCGTCCACGCGGACTGGCAGGGCTTTGCGGTACAGCGCAATCACCTGCTCGCCCACGCCACCGGAGACTATATTTTTTTCCTCGACGCGGACGAGGAAATAACGCCCGCACTGCAAGCCGAAATCCAGGCTGCCGTGCGGTCAGGTCAGCGCGCGGTGTGGAAGATCGAGTGGAGCGTCGTTGCCTATGGCAAGGAGTTGACCTACTTTCTTTCGCAGTCCAGCCTGGAGCGTCTTTTCCGGCGCGACATGGTCACTAAATATGAAGGTGCAGTCCATGAACATGCCGTGCTGACCGACCCTTCGGCACCGCGACATGTGATGAAGGCACGCTTGCGTCACTTCTCTCGCCAGTCGATCAAGGGCAGTCTGCAGAAGCTGACCCAGTACGCGATGCTGGGCGCCGCGAAGCGGGCGGAAGCGGGCAAGAAAGGTGGCGTCATGCGGGGCCTGGCCTCAGGTCTGGCGATCTTTATTCGCCTGTACTTTTTGCGGCTCGGCTTTCTGGGGGGTGGCCCTGGATTCCTTTTCTGCTTTTTCATTGCCCTGGAGTGTTTCTTCCGCTATGCGGCCTTGTATTACGACCGGGACCGTCTGACGACGGATGTCGGACGATGAGGGTGTCCGATGTCTGGGCTGGCCTGCGTACCCATAAGGCGGATGCCTGGATGGCGCTGCTGGCGTTGGGTATCGCGCTCTCGCCTGCCCACGCCAAGATTGCGGGCGCTGCGTGGTTGCTCGTCTGTATTGCTGGCATCGTGGCGTATTTCAGGCTGCCACGCGCGACGGCGTCAGACCTGCCTGGTGCGGCCAGCCAGGCCTGGGGCGCCGCCTGCGCGGTCTGCGCTGCGCTGGCGACAGTCGTCTGGCTGTATTGGCCGATCCGGCCCGATACCCTTCACGCCGAATTTCGCCTGCTGCTGTGTGCGGTGGCGACGCACCAACTCGTGATGCGCGCGCCTGATCCCGAGAAATGGCGCGGCATCATCTTTCCTGCAACGGCGCTGGCGTGTGTGATCGGGCTCGTGATGGTGATCGCAGTGCCTAACCGCTTTATGCTGCCTTCCAACGCCATTCCCTGGGCCGTTTCCATGGCGTTTTTACTCTGTGTCTTGCTGCCTCCGGTCTTGGGCGGTGATATTTCAGCAGCCCAGCGCAAGTGGTATTTCCTGGCCATTGCAGCCGGCTTGGCCGCCATCTTCCTGAGCCAGTCTCGCGGCGCCTTCGGCATTCTGCTTTGGGCAACATGGCTGGCTGCAGCGAAGTGGAAAAAGTCGCACGCGAATTTCAACCTCAGAAAGGCCGCTGCGGTGAGCCTCGTCGGCTTCAGCTTGCTGAGCTCTTCAGCCTTGCTGCCCAGCGACCCCCTGCGCTTGCGCGCGGGCTGGAATGAGGTGGTGATGGCGAAGCATGACGGCAATTACGACAGTTCCATGGGGGCGCGGGTGTACCTCTGGACACTCGCCTGGCAGAGTATTCAGGAGTCCCCCTGGATCGGCATCGGGGGAAGCGAGCGCCTGAAGCGAATCAAGATCGCCGGCGCCGAACTGCCGGTGGCAGAGCGCGAGCGTTTCAAGGCGGTGCGAAGCGTGGGCCACGTGCACAACCAGTACCTGCATTCGGCGATGGACGGCGGCCTGGTGGGCCTGGCATCCATACTCGCGGTACTCGCTGGCTTGGGAGCGGCTGCCTACTTTCTCCGGCGGACTGACCCCGTGGCCTCAAGGCAGGTGCAGGGGGTTCTGTTCATTCATGCGACGGCCAGCCTGACCAACGTGAATCTGGCGCACAACTACTATGCGATCATGCTTTCGTTGTCCGTGGCATTGATCCTTCTGGGGGCAGGCGCCCGCTCGGGATCGTTGACACAGCGCCTCTGAATCCTGCGGCATCTTCCAAGGCTCATTCGCATCAAGACGCCAGCGGCCCATGCACATCCTGTTTGTCAACAAGGCGCCCATCCCCGTTGTTGCCTACGGCGGCACCGAACGGGTCATCTGGGATCTTGGAAAGAGCCTGGTTCGCATGGGCCATCAGGTCAGCTATCTGGTGCCGCAGGGGTCCCGTTGCGACTTCGCGCGCGTCATTCCGATTCGTCCGGGGCTGGGATGGCGCGAGCAGATTCCCGGGGGCATCGACCTGGTTCATTTCCAGTTCAACCCTGAAGGTGCTGACGAGATCGACCTGCCGTACCTGGTGACGCAGCATGGCAACTCCATTGAAGCCAATCCCTTGCCGCGCAACACGGTCTTCGTATCGAGAAACCATGCCGAACGCCATGGCTCAAATGAATATGTTTACAACGGACTTGACTGGGACGCCTATGGGCCGGTCGACTTCAGCCTGCCACGCCTTTATTTTCATTTTCTGGGCAAGGCGGCCTGGCGCGTCAAGAACGTCCAGGGCGCCATCGATGTGGCAAAAGACGCAGGCGTCGAACTGCTGGTCATGGGCGGGGAACGCCTGAACATCAAGCGCGGTTTGCGTTTCACCTGGTCGCGGCGGGTGCAATTCGCGGGCATGGTGGGCGGGCAACAGAAACTGGACCAGCTCAACGCATCACGCGGCCTGATTTTTCCTGTGCTCTGGCATGAGCCGTTTGGTCTGGCCGTGATTGAAAGCCTGTACTTTGGCTGCCCGGTTTTTGCCACGCCGTATGGCGCCCTGCCTGAGCTGGTTCCCCCGGACTGTGGGTTGCTTTCTGCCAGCCGTTCGGCGCTGGCCGAGGCCGTTCGCGCACGGCAGTTCGACGCACGGGCCTGCCACGTTCAGGCCGTCCAGCATTTCAGCGCGGCGACCATGGCGCAGGGCTATCTCGAAAAATACGCGCGCATTCTGGACGGGGAAATCCTCAACCCGGCGGCCCCGGCAATGAGCGCCAGCCCCAAAGCCCTGCCCTGGCTGAAATAGTCGCGTCGTGGCTGGACCTGGAGCCGGGTCGGATGGCTTGAAAGCGGTCGGCCCGTCAGGCCGAGGCTCCTGGTAGCCGAACCGTGAAACACGCCCCGCCGCCTTCGCGCCCCTCGCAACGCACTGACCCGCCATGGCGTTCGGCAATCGATTTCACCAACGCCAGACCCAGCCCGACGCCGCCCTCGCGTTCGCTGGCACCGGGTAGCCGGTAAAACGGCTCGAAGATCCGTTCGCGTAGGTCCGGCGGAATGCCGGGCCCCCGGTCACACACCTGCAACATGGCATCGTCGCCCACCCGGCCGACGATCACAGTGACGCCGGTCGCACCCGCCGTGCCGCCATAGCGGCGTGCGTTCTCCAGCAGGTTGCGCACCAGCCGGCGCAGCAGCTTGGCCACGCCCGGGACCACCAGGTGCTCCAGGCCATCCGCCAGTTCCATCTCTGCGCCTGCGCGGGCGCTTTCTTCAACCGCCAGACCCAGCAGGTCGATCGCCTCCACCGTGCCCATGTCGGCTTCGCGCGCATCAAGCCGGCTGGCCAGCAGGATTTCATCAATCAACTGGTTCAACTCGTCGATGTTGCGTGAGATTTCCTCACGGAAGACGGGCCCGGGCTGGGTGCCCATCAATTCCATGCCCATGCGGATGCGCGCGAGCGGGGAGCGCAGTTCGTGCGAGGCGTTGGCCAGCAGCGACTTCTGCGAGGCAAGCAATTGCTGCTGGGAAGCCATGAGCGTCTCGATGCGCTGGGCCGCCGTGTTGAAACGCGCGGACAGGTCGGCGACCTCGTCTTCGCCCTGCACCGGCACGCGCGTCGACAGGTCGCCGTCGCCCCAGCGTTGCACGCCGCGTTGCAGCGCTTCGAGCCGCTGCGTCAGTCGGCGCACGATGGGGTAGACGCCCAGGGCCACCGCGATGCCCACCACCGCCAGCAGCCAGAGAAAACCGTAGGGCGCGCGCGTCCAGTAGGGCGCTGGCTCCGGAGCGGGCGGTGGCCCCGCGCCCTGCATGCGACGCTGCCGCGGTGGCAACTGAAGAATCAGCGTCTGGCCGTCCGCCAGCGTCACGGCGAATTCCAGTCCCATGCCAGGCCGGTAGCCGGGTTGCGCGCTGGCTGAACCGATCACGTCGCCCGCGGCATTGCGCACAATGATCTCGCGCGGCGCGGGCGCCGGCGTGTTGTGCTCGGCGGCCACGCGCCAGGCCCAGCCGACCACCAGCGTCAGCACCGCCACGCCGGCCACGACGGCCAACCAGATGCGCAGGTACAGGCGGCGAGAGAAGGCAGAAAAAAAGGCCATTCCGTTCAGTCTTGCTGCCGGGCAAACACATAGCCCACCCCGCGCACCGTCAGGATGCGCTTGGGCGCCTTGGCATCCACCTCGATCACCGCACGGATGCGCCCCATGTGCACGTCGATGGAGCGGTCGAAGGCTTCCAGCTCGCGTCCGCGCACGGCCTCCATGATCTGGTCGCGGGTCAGTACGCGGCCGGCACGTTCGGCCAGCGCCACCAGCAGGTCGAACTGGTAGGAAGTCAGCTCGCAGTCTGCGCCGTCCACCGTCACCTTGCGCGCGTCACGGTCGATCTCCAGGCTGCCAAAACGCATCAGCTTGGCCGACGCCGACGGTCCGTCAACGCGGCGGCGCAGCACGGCGCGGATGCGCGCCAGCAGCTCGCGCGGCTCGAAGGGCTTGGGCAGATAGTCGTCGGCGCCAAGCTCCAGACCGATGATGCGGTCCATCGGGTCGCCCTTGGCGGTCAGCATCAGGATGGGCGTGCTGGCCAGGTCACCCGGCAGCGAACGGATGCGCCGGCACACGTCCAGTCCGTCGATGTCGGGCAGCATCAAGTCCAGGATCACCAGATCCGCTGGATGCGCCTGCAACTGCGCCAGTCCGCCCAAGCCGTCCACTGCGTGCGCGAAAACAAAGCCAGACTGGCTCAGGTACTCGCCCACCATGGCGGCCAGGCGGCTGTCATCCTCGATCATCAGCAGTTTGGAGCTCATGCGCGCAGTGTAATCAGGGCTGTCATGACCGACATGGTGCGCTCCAGAGGCTGCGAGGACTTGAACCAGCGGTAAAGTTGCGTAAATGGCGCACCAGTTCCCTCTGGCGGCGGTCACGCGCCTTCGGAAGTCCCGTCAGGCGGGCTCAATGTGTTGGATTGCCCTAAATTGCAGAAAAGAAATCAAGCATGAACATGGCGCCCGGGGTTGCTGAACCGGTTGACCCCCTTGTCCTCGGCGATGTTCTGGCCCGCCACCACCGCGACCGCCCGGATGCACCCGCCCTGCAGTTCGAGGGCCGCTGCTTCGGTTACGGCAAGCTTATGCGTCGCACCGCGCGTGCGGCGGCACGGCTCTGGCATGAATGGGGTGTGCGACCGGGGGACCGGGTGGCCTACCTTGGGTTGAACCACCCCGACCAGATCACACTGCTGTTCGCACTGGCGCGAATCGGTGCGGTGCTGGTGCCGCTGAATTTTCGCCTCGCGCCAGCCGAGTGGCAGGCCGTGCTGGCCGACTGCACGCCGCTTTACGTAGTCCACGACGCTGCATGGGCCGATGCCGGGGATGCGCTGGCCCGGGCGGCGGGCATTCCCGCCCACGCGATCGACAGGCTGATCGCCACGCACGCACCCGGAGACGGGCCGGCGCGCGCCACCCCTGACAGCCCGGCGTTGCTGGTCTACACCTCGGGTACCACCGGGCTGCCCAAAGGGGCGGTCCATACGCACGCCAACCTGCTGGCCAACATGGTGGCCGCTTGCGCCGCGCAGGGGCTGACGTCCGCCGACGTGGTGCTGACCGTGCTGCCAATGTTCCATGTCGGCGGCCTGTGCATCCAGACCCTGCCGGCGCTGTTTGCCGGCGCGGCGGTCATTCTGCACGCCCGGTTCGAGGCTGGCGCCACGCTGGCGGCCATCGCGCAGGACCGCCCCACGCTTACCCTGCAGGTGCCTGCCACGATGAAGGCGCTGATCGAACACCCGGCCTGGGCCGCGACCGACCTGTCGTGCCTGCGCGCCGTCTGGGCCGGCTCCAGCCTGATTCCGGCCGCGCTGGTGACGGCGTTGCATGCGCGGGGCCTGCCCGTGTGCAATGTCTATGGTGCGACAGAAACCGGACCGTTTTCGATTGCGCTGGATGCGCAGCATGCAATGACGCACGCCGGTTCCTGCGGCTGGCCGGCACGCGGCGTGGAGGTTCGCCTCGCGGATCTGCAGGACGGCGTTGGCGAACTGTTGTTGCGTGCGCCGAGCGTGGTGCGCAGCTACTGGCCCGACCAGCCGGCAGTGGACGCAGACGGCTGGTTCCACAGCGGCGATCGGGCACGCCAGGCGACGGACGGCAGCTTCACCGTGGTGGGCCGCGCCAAGGACATGGTCATTTCGGGTGGCGAGAACATCTACCCCGCCGAGATCGAACACCTGCTGGCCAGCCACCCGCTGGTAGCCGACTGCGCCGTGCTGGGCCTGCCGGACGCACGGTGGGGCGAGGTTTTGGTCGCGGTGCTGGTTTTCAAGACTCAAAGCGGCGTTGTTCCTGCGTCAGACGGTATTGATTCGCTACTGAACTGGGAGCAGACACTGTCGGATTTCCTGCGTGGGCACATAGCCCGCTACAAGCTGCCGCGCCGCTGGGTGCGCCTGGACGCCCTGCCGCGCACGGCTTTGGGCAAGGTGCAGAAGGCGGCGCTGGCGCGTCAGGTGTTGGACGTGGCCGGACCATCGCGCAGCGACCCGGGCGATTTGCCGATGCTCCGCCCAGGCGAGTTCAAAAATAATAGCGACCTATGACGTTTTGACGATGGATACTTGCTATTTTGATGGATTTTTTTCCACGGGAGTCACCCGGGAGGCCAGCCACACCAGCACCAGCACTGGCGCGCCCAGCAGCGCGGTCGCCGTAAAGAAATTTGCATAACCATGGGCATTGACGAAGTCGCCCGAAAAGCCCGCGATGAACTTCGGCAGCAGCAGCATCATCGAGCTGAACAGGGCGTACTGCGTGGCCGAGTAGCTCACGTTGGTCAGCCCTGACAGGTAGGCGATGAACGCGGCCGAGGCGATACCGCTGGCCAGGTTGTCGGCCGAGACCACGAAGATCAGTGCCGTCACGTCGTGCCCGCGCGCCGCCAGCCAGGCAAACAGCAGGTTGGTGGCCGCGCTCAGCACCGCGCCCAGCATCAGGATGCGCATGACGCCCAGGCGCATCGACAGCACGCCGCCGATGAAGGCGCCCAGCAGCGTCATGATCACGCCGTAGACCTTGGTCACGGCGGCCACCTCGTCCTTGGTGTAACCCATGTCCACGTAAAACGGGTTGGCCATGATGCCCATCACCACGTCGCTGATGCGGTACACGGCGATCAGCCCCAGAATCAATGCGGCCTGCCACCGGTAGCGGCCGATAAAGTCGGCAAAGGGCTCCACCAGTGCGGCCTTCAACCATTCCGCGGCGTCCTTGGCGGGCGGCAACTCGATCCGGGCAGGTTCGCGCGAGAACAGCACCGTGATCACGCCCACGCTCATTGACGCGGCCATCACCAGGTAAGCGGTGCGCCAGGCCTCGTTCTGGTACATCAAACCCGCCTGGGCCGCGAGTTGCCCCACGACCTGCACGGCGGGAGCCACTTCCGCGCGCGCGGCGATCCACAACACCCCCGCGCCGGCCCAGATCATGGCCAGCCGGTAGCCGGTCTGGTAGCTGGCGGCCAGCGCGGCCTGCCGGTTGATGTCGGCGGATTCGATGCGGAAGGCGTCCAGCGCGATGTCCTGCGTGGCCGAGCCAAAAGCCACAGCCATTGCGCACCAGACGATCGGCCCGAGCGTCAGGCGCGGGTCCGCCAGGGCCATGCCCACCAGCCCCGCGATGATCGCCGCCTGTGACAGCAACAACCAGCTTCGCCGGCGGCCCAGCGCGCGCGTGAGCCCTGGGATCGGCAGGCGGTCCACCAGTGGCGCCCAGACCCACTTGAAGCCGTAGGCCAGCCCGACCCAGCTCAGGTAGCCGATCGTGCTGCGGTCGATGCCGGCCTCTCGAAGCCGGAAGCTCAATGTGCCCAGCACCAGCAGTAGCGGAAGGCCCGCGGAGAAGCCGAGCGTGAGCATGCGCAAGCTCGACGGTTCCAGGTAGACGCGCAAGGCCTCCAGCCACGAGCGAGGCGCGGGTGTCGCAGATTCGGACGGGGTGACGGCGACGGTGGCAGGTTCTGGCATCTGGCAAGGCCGTTTAAGGCCCATTTAAGTTGGAGGTGTCACCGTGGCGAACTCAACCGGCGTTGAGGAAACACGGACTTTTCATTCTGACTATTATTCACCCCCACTATGTGCTGGATCTGCGACGCTAAAACTCATGGTGCCTTGACGGGCGCCTCTGAACACTCCCCGTGGGCGCCGCGTCGCGCCTTTCTGCTTGCGGCCGCTGCGGCAACCGCAGCGCCGGTGCTTGCCCAGGTGGACGTCGGCGGCGCGTCCAGCATGCGCAAGCTGGTGCCCGCTGAAATGCTGGAGCGCTCGGCCACCCAACAGTATGCGCAGGTGCTCGCCGAGGCTAGGGCCAAAGGGGCGCTGGCCCCGGACAATCACCCCCAGCTGCGGCGCCTGCGCACCATGGCCGCCAAGTTGATTCCGTACACCGGCCAATGGAACCCGCGCGCGAGCGGCTGGCAATGGGAAGTCAACCTGATCGGCAGCAAGCAGGTCAATGCCTGGTGCATGCCCGGCGGCAAGATCGCGTTTTACACCGGCATCCTTGACAACCTCAAGCTGACCGACGACGAGGCCGCAATGGTCATGGGTCACGAAATGGCCCACGCGTTGCGCGAGCATGCCCGGGCCCGACTGGCAAAGAGCCAGGCCACAGACATCGGTTTGCGCCTCGGTGCGCAATTGCTGGGGCTGGGGCAGGTGGGTGATCTGGCGGCTGGTCTCGGCAGCCAGCTGCTGACCCTCAAGTACAGCCGCGACGATGAAACCGAGGCCGACCTGGTCGGCCTGGAGATCGCGGCGCGCGGTGCCTACCAGCCCGAGGCCAGTGTCAATCTGTGGAAGAAGATGATGGCCGCCAACAGCGGCTCTGGCGGCCCCGGCTTCCTGTCCACCCACCCGGCCGGCCCCGAGCGCATCAAGCAGCTCGAAGCCAACGTGCCGAAGGTGCAGACGCTGTACCAGCAGGCGCAGCGCGGCTGAGCGTATCGCTCAGGTCCCGGCCACGTAGGGGTTGACCTTGCGTTCACGACCGAAGGTGCTCTCTGGGCCGTGACCGGGAATGAACACCGTGTCGTTGCCCATCGGCCAAAGTCGCTGCGTGATGCTGGCAATCAGCGTGTCATGGTCGCCTTGCGGGAAGTCGGTGCGGCCGATCGATCCGGCAAACAGCACGTCACCGACGAACGCGCGCTGGGCCTCCGGGGAATGAAAAACAACGTGGCCCGGCGTGTGGCCCGGACAGTGGCGTACGTTCAGCGTGCAGTTGCCGATGCGCACCGTATCGCCGTCGGCGAGCCAGCGCGTGGGCGTGAAGGCGTCGGCATGGGGCAGGCCGAACATCCGGCCCTGCTGAGGCAGGCCGTCGATCCAGAACTGGTCGGCCGGGTGCGGGCCGATGATGGGCAGGTCCAGCTTCCTGGCCAGCTCGGCCGTGCCGCCGGCGTGGTCGATGTGCGCGTGCGTCAGCCAGATCTGCTCCAGCTTCACACCCAAGCGCGCCACCGCGGCCAGCAACAGGTCGAGGTCACCCCCCGGGTCGATCACGGCGGCCTTCAGGGTCTCGTTGCACCAGACGATGGAGCAGTTCTGCTGGAAAGGCGTGACGGGGACGGTGAGGTAGTTCAGCATGGCGGACAAATGACGGAAAACCGGATGAGGGGTTTGCCAGTTCGGAAGGTCGAAAGGATGCGTCCGACTTTACATCGGCCGAGAGCCGGGCGGCTCAGGGGAGTCGTGCCAGCGTTGAGGGGCAAACCGGTTGACAGGATTCAAACAGTACACTACTGTATTGAAATCGTGGCATCGACCGCACCGCAGTTTGAAAGTCATGCGGGCGTGCGGGGCCGACTTCGTTTTGAGTTTGCGGAGGAAATCCCAACATGACCGAGCTTGTCGTGCGACGCCTTCTTATCGACCTGAATACGCCCTTCGCTGGTCGCTGGAATGGCGGCGATGCCTTTCGCTCGGCCTTCTTCAGCGCCCTGTCCATGAGTTTTCCGGTGGGCGAGCAATACTTCATGGACTCGGTGCGTGCCGGCCTCAAGACCTTGCCGCCGGCCGAGCGCGAGCGTTTCGCCCCGGAGGTTCAAGGCTTTGTGGGGCAGGAAGCGACGCACCGTCGCATTCATGGACTCTTCAATGGTCATCTTGAGCGGCTCGGCTACCAGAATGAAATCGAGCGCCGGGCGATCCAGCGCCTGAAAGACAACGCCCACCGCGACGTGCGCATCCACGTCGCCGCCACAGCCGCCACCGAGCACTTCACCGCGATCTTTGCCGACTGGATGTTGCGCCACCCCGAAGCGCTGGAGGGTGCCGAGCCGCGCCTGGCAACATTGTGGCTCTGGCACAGCGCGGAGGAGTCCGAGCATCGCAGCACGGCCTACGATATCTATCAGGCCATCAGCGGCGACCACCGCTGGCGCATCCGCGTGTTCCGTTACATCACCATTACTTTCCTGGCCGACGTGACGCGTCAGACGGTGCGCAACCTTTGGCACGACGGCAGCCTGTTCAAGTGGAGCACATGGAAGAGCGGTGCCCGGTTGCTGTTTGCCAGGGACGGCATGATCCGCGGCAACGTCGGCCTCTGGCGCGACTATCTGTCACCTGGATTTCACCCCAGCCAGCACGATGCCAGCCGCTCTCGCCAGTGGCTGCTCGAAAATTCCGCGCAGTTTTCGGTCGTCGGCCAGGCGGCTTGAGCCATGATTCCCGAGCAGGCCGTCGCGAGTCCGGGCTGACGGTCTGGCGCATCCCCGACCCACCGGAGGAAGCAACACCATGCAAGCACTCAGCCCGACGGATTCTGCCTTCCTGTGGATGGAAACCCGCAACCAGCCCATGCATGTCGCGGGCCTCAACATCTACACCCCGCCGCGGGGGGCCGGGCCGCATTTTGTCGGCAAGCTGCTGGCCGACTGGGGCCGGCATCTCTCAGCGCTGCCACCCTTCAACCAACGGCCTGTCCTGCGCATGGGACTCTGGTACTGGGAGGAAGACAAGGAGTTTGAGCTGGACTACCACCTGCGTCATCTGGCCCTGCCCCACCCGGGGCGCATCCGGGAGCTGCTGGCCATGATTTCGCGCCTTCACGGCAACCTGCTGGATCGCAACCGCCCGCTGTGGGAGGCTTACGTCATCGAGGGGCTGCCGCAGGGCCGGTTTGCGATCTACACCAAAATTCATCACGCCCTCGTGGACGGCGTGACGGGCGCCAGAATCATGGCCGAATCCCTGGCGCGCACGGCGGAAGAAGACAAGCCACCGGTGTGGGCGCAGGCCTATTCACGGCACCCCACCGTGCGGCGCGAGGCGCCGGCGCAGGGATTGATCCAGCAACTGGCCAGTGCTGCTCGCGCGGGGCGGGATATCCTGCCTGGCGTGGCCAGCGGGCTGTGGGATATCGTTCGCACCGGCGAGCCCGACAGCGTCAATGCCTTGCCCTTTCATGCGCCGCCCACCCCTTTCAATGTCGAGATCTCGGGGTCGCGGCGATTTGCGGCCCAGTCTTATTCGCTGGCGCGCCTGAAGCGCATCGGCGAGGCGGCCGGGGCCACCGTCAATGACGTCACTCTGGCGATTTGCGCCGGTGCCTTGCGCAAGTATCTGGAAGTGCAGAAAGCGCTGCCCCGAAAGCCACTGATCGCCATGGTGCCGGTTTCCCTGCACGGCGAGACCGAGGCCGGCGGCAACCAGGTGTCCCTGCTGCTGGCCAATCTGGCGACCCACCTGCGCGATCCGATCAAACGGCTGCAGCGCATCGTGCAATCCACCACGCAAGCCAAGCAGCGCCTGAAGGCCATGCCGCGGCTGCAGAAAATGGCCCACGGCATCACCTCGATCTCGCCGATGGGCGCGGGGATGGTGATGGGCACTTCAAAACAGCGCCCAGGCTTCAATGTCGTGATCTCCAATGTGCCCGGGCCCAGGTACACCCTGTACCTGAACGGAGCCCGGCTGGACGAGGTGTATCCCGTGTCCATTCCCACGCACTATCTCGCGCTGAACATCACGATCAGCGGCTACGGCGACAACCTGGGTTTTGGCTACATTGCCTGCCGGCGATCGGTGCCGGCGCTGCAACGCATGCTGGACTACACCGATGAGTCGATTCTTGAACTGGAGCAGGCTCTGGCGGACAAGCTGACACCGGCCAAGCCTGCGCCTGTCAAGACAGCCGCGCGCAAGCGTTTGACGGCCAGCCGGGCCAGGCCATAAATGTGCATTTCAGAGCCGTTCTGAAGTCATTTTTCATCGCCAGGCGTTAGACACCGACCCCTAATACCGACGCCCGAGAGGGGCGTGACCCGACGTATGCTTCAAAGGCATTGGCCTCCTGCCGTGCCCAAGTGTTCGGGTGAACACCAACATCCTCCCATCCTGCCGATCCTGCACTCCTTCAAACACGACACCGGGCTCCACGCGACAGCGTGATGGCCGATGCACCGGAACCTGACCATGACCGATTCCTACCTTGACTTTGCCAACTCCCCCGTCGGCGCCCGCCTGGCCAACGCCCTCGGCCTGCCCAAACCCCTGAAGCTGGAACGTTACAAGCCGGGCCAGAGCGTGATCAAGGGGTCGGTGCTGCTCGGTGGCGCCGGCGATCCGCAGATGCTCGACGTGCTCGCACCGATGTTCAAGGCGATGGGCGCGCAGACCGTGGCCCACGCCCAGTTGCCGCAGTGGATGCCGCTGGCCAACAAGGCCGGCCTGATGACAGGCCGCTGGGGGGTGGATGGCAAACCCGGCGAAAAGGTCAAGTCCCTGGTGTTCGACGCCACCGGGATGGACGACAGCACGCAGTCCGAAGCCCTGTACACCTTCTTTCACGATGCGGCGCGCTCGGTGCTGCCTTGTGGCCGCGTGGTCGTCATCGGCCGTCCGCCCGAGGCCTGCAAGAGCCCGCGCAAGGCCACCGTGCAGCGCGCGCTGGAAGGGTTGACGCGTTCGCTGGCCAAGGAGCTCAAGAAAGCCATCGCGGTGCAGCTGGTCTATGTCGCCGAGGGCGCCGAGGCCCAGGTCGAATCCACACTGCGTTTCCTGCTGTCGCCGCGTTCGGCCTATGTGTCGGCGCAGGTGATCCGCATCGGGGCACCGGTGGGCGATGGCGCCGCGCCCGCCGACTGGAACCAGCCCCTGGCGGGCAAGAAGGTGCTGGTGACCGGTGCATCGCGCGGCATCGGGGCTTCGATTGCCGAAGTCATGGCGCGCGAAGGCGCCAGCGTGATCTGCCTGGACGTGCCGCAGGCGCAGGCGGGGCTCGACGAGGTGGCCGCGAAGGTGAAGGGCCGCGCCCTGACGCTGGACATCGGAGCCGCCGAGGCGCCGCAGGCCTTGGTCGATGCCGCCCTGGCCGATGGCGGCTGGGACGTGGTGGTGCACAACGCCGGCATCACGCGCGACAAGACCATCGCCAACATGAAAGAACATTTCTGGCAGATGGTGGTGAACGTCAACCTCTCCACCCAGGAGCGCATCAACGACGCGCTGGTGGCGTCCGGCGCCTTGAAGTCCGGTGGCCGCATCGTCTGCGTGTCGTCCATCTCCGGCATTGCCGGCAACCTGGGGCAGACCAACTACGCCTTCTCCAAGGCCGGCGTGGTGGGCATGGTGCAAAGCCATGCGCCGGTGTTTGCGAAGAAGGGCATCACCATCAATGCGGTCGCACCGGGGTTCATCGAGACACAGATGACGGCTGCGGTGCCGTTCGCGATTCGTGAAGCCGGGCGCCGCATGAACTCGATGAGCCAGGGGGGCTTGCCGGTGGACGTGGCCGAGGCCATCGGCTGGTTGGCCTCGCCCGCTTCCGCCGGCGTCACCGGCAACGTGGTGCGCGTGTGCGGCCAAAGCATCATGGGGGCGTGATGGCAACGAGAAGAAAACCCGCGATGACCACCATCGAAATCACCACGCCCAGGCACGCTGCGCAACTGTATGCCGGCGCGCTGCTGTCCAGCCGCAAGCGCCCTGGTGTGGTCAAGTCGCTCAAGGCCGTGACCTATGTGCGGCCGGAGGTCAAACTGGATGCGGCGGACGTCGCCGCCTATGCCAAGGTGTGCGGCTTCAGGCCCGAGGCGGGCGTGCCGCTGCTCTACCCGCAGATGCTGACCTTCCCGCTGGCCATGGAGTTCTTTGCCTCTGAGTACTGCCCCTGGCCGGCGATGGGCACCGTGCATCTGGCCAACCGCGTCCACCAGCACCACAAGCTCAACGTCGGCGACGTGCTGCGCGTGGAAATGCGCACCGGCGAGCTGCTGGCGCACGAAAAGGGACAGGTCTTCACGCTCGAGTTCGCCATTTCCCGAGACGGTGAGCGGGTGTGGGACGGCACGATGACGGCCCTGCGCATCGGGGTGAAGCACCCGGTCGGCAAACCCTATGCCAGCGCCTTGACCGCTGACGTGGACTTGTCCTGCCAGGCCACCTTCAGCGCGCCCGCCGACATCGGTCGCCGCTATGGCCTGGTCTCGGGCGACATGAACCCGATTCACCTCAGCGCCCCGTCCGCCAGGCTGTTCGGCTTCAGGCAGGCCATTGCCCACGGCCTGTGGACCAAGGCACGCGCGCTGGCGGCCATGCTGCCGAACCAGCCATTGGAGAGCGCCGAGGTCGTGGTCGAGTTCAAGACCCCGCTGTACTTGCCGGGCCGTGCCTCGCTGTGGGCCACACGGCGGGTTTCGGGCCCGCAGCCCCACAACGCCGTTTTTGAAGTCCGCAATGCCAGGGGCGACAAGCCCCACCTGCGCGCGCAGTTGGGCTATACCGTCGCCGCCTGAACCCTCCCGACGCAACACGAAAGAACACCATGACCTCCTCCAAACTTCAAACCCCCGCCACCGTTCGTCGCGTGGCCATCCTGGGCGGCAACCGCATCCCGTTTGCCCGCTCCAACACCGTGTATGCCACCGCCTCCAACCAGGAAATGCTCACCGCCACGATCCAGGGACTGGTGGACCGCTTCAACCTGCACGGCGAGCGCCTGGGCGACGTGGTGGGTGGCGCCGTGATGAAGCATTCGCGCGACTTCAACCTGGTGCGCGAGTCGGTGCTCTCCACCACGCTGTCGCGCGACACCCCGGCGTTCGACATCCAGCAGGCCTGCGGCACGGGTCTGGAGGCGGCCATGCTGGTCGCCAACAAGATTGCCCTGGGCCACATCGAGTGCGGCATTGCCGGCGGCGTGGACACCACGTCGGACGCGCCGGTCGGCTTGAACGAGAAGCTGCGCAAGATCCTGCTGGAAGCCAGCCGCGCCAAGACCACCGTGCAGCGCCTGACGGCTCTGGCCAAGGTGCGCCCGGCCATGCTGGTGCAGCCGGCCCTGCCACGCAACGGCGAGCCGCGCACCGGCCTGTCGATGGGAGAGCATGCCGAGCAGATGGCCGCCGAATGGGACATCAGCCGCGAAGACCAGGACGAGCTTGCGCTCAGGAGCCACCAGAACCTGGCGCGCGCCTATGAAGACGGGTTCTTCAACGACCTGATGACGCCGTTCAAGGGCGTGGCCCGGGACAACAACCTGCGCGCCGACCTCAGCATCGAGAAGCTGCGCAGCCTAAAGCCCTGCTTCGACAAGAAGGTGCGCCCCGAACAGGGCACGCTGACCCCCGGCAACTCCACGCCACTGACCGACGGTGCATCGGCGGTTTTGCTGGCCAGCGAAGAGTGGGCCGCCGCTCGCGGCATTCCGGTGCTGGCCTACCTCACGTTCAGCGAGGTGGCCGCCGTGGACTTTTTTGAAGCGAAGGAAGGCCTGCTCATGGCGCCGGCCTACGCCGTGCCCCGCATGCTGGCGCGTGCCGGCCTGAAGCTGCAGGACTTCGACTACTACGAAATCCATGAAGCCTTTGCCGCGCAGGTGCTGTGCACGCTCAAGGCCTGGGAAAACAAGGCCTTCTGCAAGGACAAGCTGGGCCTGGACAAGCCCCTGGGCAAGATCAACCGCAGCAAGCTCAACGTCAACGGCAGTTCGCTGGCGGCCGGCCACCCGTTTGCCGCCACCGGCGGGCGCATCGTGGCCACGCTTGCCAAGATGCTGGAGCAAAAAGGCGCCGGCCGCGGCCTCATCTCCATCTGCGCGGCCGGCGGGCAGGGCGTGGTCGCCATCGTCGAACGCTGATCCTCACGTCACCGGAGACCCTTACCATGACCCACTACAAAGCCCCCCTGCGCGACATGCGCTTTCTGATGAACGAAGTGCTGGACTACCCCGCACACTACGCCAGCCTGCCCAATGGCAAGGACGCCGACCCCGAAATGGTCGATGCGATTCTGGAGGGCGCCGCGCAACTTTGCGAAGATGTGCTGGCGCCCCTGAACCACTCGGGTGACATCGAGGGCTGCCACTTTGACAACGGCGCGGTCACCACGCCCAAGGGCTTCAAGGAGGCCTACCGGCAGTTCGTCGAGGGTGGCTGGCAAGGGCTGTCTTTCCCCACCGAGTTCGGTGGCCAGGGCCTGCCCATGTCGCTGAACCTGTTCAAGTCGGAAATGATGGGCACGGCCAACTGGTCGTTCGCCATGTACCCCGGCCTGAGCGTGGGCTGCATCAATACCCTCATGCAGTACGGCTCGAAGAAGCAGAAGGCGCAGTACATCCCCAAGCTCGTGTCCGGCGAATGGGCGGGCACCATGTGCCTGACCGAACCCCAGTGCGGCACCGACCTGGCACAGGTCAAGACCCGGGCCTTGCCCCAGAAGGGCGGCAGCTACATGATCACCGGCACCAAGATCTTCATCTCCGCCGGTGAGCACGACCTGACCGAGAACATTGTTCACATTGTGTTGGCGCGCCTGCCGGACGCGCCGGAAGGCACCCGGGGCATCTCGCTGTTCGTCGTGCCCAAGTTCAAGGTCAAGGCCGATGGCACGCTGGGCGAGCGCAACGCCGTGAACTGCGGCTCGATCGAACACAAGATGGGCATCCGTGCCTCGAGCACCGCCGTGCTGAACTTCGACGAAGCCGAGGGCTTCATGGTGTTCGAACCCAACCGCGGCCTGGAAGCCATGTTTACGTTCATGAATACCGCCCGTCTGGGCACGGCCGTGCAAGGCGTTTGCCATGCCGAGGCCGCCTTCCAGGGCGCGCTGCCTTACGCCAAGGACCGCCGCTCCATGCGGGCACTCTCCGGCAAGAAGGATCCCGAAAGCAATGCCGACGCGCTCATCTGGCACCCCGACGTGCGCCGCATGCTGCTCACACAAAAGGCGATCGCCGAAGGCGGCCGCGCCATGATCTACGACGCGCTCAAGATCGGTGACCATATGTTCAACGCATCCGCTGCAGGTGATGCGGAGGGCTACAAGGCCTATGACAGCAAGCTCGGTTTCTACACCCCCATCCTCAAGGGCTTCCTGACCGAGATGGGTCTGGAGGCGGCCAACCTGGGCGTGCAGGTGTTCGGTGGCCACGGCTACATCAAGGAACATGGCATGGAGCAGATCGTGCGCGACGCGCGCATCTCCACCCTGTACGAAGGCACCACCGGCATCCAGGCGCTCGACCTGCTGGGCCGCAAGGTGCTGATGGGCTCCAAAGGCAAGTGTGTGCGTGACTTCACCTTGGAAATGGTCAGGTTCGCCCGCCCCTACCTGCTCAAGCGCACGCCGCTGGGCGCCATGGCGCGCAACCTGGCCGCCCGCGCCGCCGAATGGAACCTGCTGACCACCGCCATCATGTTTCGCGCCTCGAAGGACCGCGAGGTGGTGGGTGCCGCCAGCGTCGATTACCTGATGTACTCCGGCTTCGTGATGATGGGCTACTACTGGGCGGTGCAGGCGGCCAAGGCCGAGGAACTGCTCGCCAGCGGTGCGGGAAAGGAGTCGGAAGATTTTTACCACTCCAAGATCCAGACCGCCGAGTTCTACTTCGAGCGCCTCATGCCTCGCGCCAATGCCCACCGAACCGGTGCGCTGGCGCCCAGCAAGTCGGTCATGCAATTGAACAACGAGCACTTCGCCTTCGCGTAGGCCCGGTGCCGCATGGGGGGTGCCGGTTCTGCCGGCGTCAGGCCTTCGCCTGGCCGCGAATCAGGAAACGCGTGATGATGACCTTGAGGTATTCCTTGGCCTGCGGCGGACTACTTGGCCGGCTCAATGCCTGGTTGCTGCCAACGATGACCAGGTAGAACAGGACCGCCAGCTCCGCAGCGGTCTTCGGGTCGCCCGTCAGGCGCTGGAACTTGCTTTCGAACAAAGCCATGCGCGCTGCATCGACCTCGACCAGCAGCTTCGCGACGGCCGGGTCGCGCCGGCCCAGCCCGCGCAAGGCCAGTTCGAAGCGCATGTTTTCAAGATCGGTCCCGGCATGGGCCAGCGCCGCCTCCAGCAGATGTTCCAGGTCCGCCCTCGGGTCTTCTGTGGCATCGAGCTGGAGCGCGCGATCCAGTTCGACCTCCCGCTCGCGCCAGCGCGCAACGAGTGAGTTGACCAGGTCGGCATGGTCGGTGAAATGCCAGTAGAAACTGCCGCGCGTCACGCCCAGCGTCTGTGCGATCACCAGGACCCGCACCTTGTCGAATCCTCCGTCCACCACGGCCTGGAAGGCGGCATCCAGCCAGTCGTCCCGCGTGAGTCTTGGCGCCTCTGAGCGCTTCCTTGTCTTGTTCGCTGGTTTCATCGGTCATGTGTCCGGGGAATTGGTACAGTCCGCCATTAGATACACAAGTGTACGGTTCTCGCTGGCTTTGCGGCGGCGCGCGAAAAGCGGCGACATCCCATGACGCAGTCTGCAGCGACCGGGTCCACCCGCATCAATGTCAGCCGCCGGTTCCAGGGCCTACACTGGACCAACGGAAGACTTCATTGCGTTTAAATGGCCGACGATCTTTCTCTTGAGACCCTGTATTTCGACACGGCCGAAGGCATCCGGCTGCACGCGAAAGCCTGTGGGCCAGCAGGTGCGCCGGTGCTGCTGTTCGTGCACGGCTTCCCGGAGTTCTGGGGCACTTGGCGCCGGCAACTCGCGGCGTTCTCGACCGACTACCGGTGCGTCGCCATCGACCTGCGCGGTTTCAACCTGTCCTCGCAGCCGACCGATGTCAGCGCTTACAAACCCCATCTTCTGGTGGCCGACCTGCGCGCGGTGATCCAGGCGCTGGGCGCCCCGGTGTTCGCCGTGGTCGCCCACGACTGGGGCGGCGCGGTGGCCTGGAGCCTGGCGGCACAGCACCCGGAACTGATGCGGAACTTCGTGGTGCTCAATGCGCCGCACACGATCACCTTCGCGAACGCGCTGGCCTCGGACCCCGGCCAGCAGGCGGCCGGCGCCTACATGAATGTGCTGCGACTGCCGGGCTCCGAGCGCATCCTCGCCAAGGACGGCTATGCCTGGCTGCGCGAACTGCTCGGGGAGTTGACCGATGAGGAACTGCAGTCCTATCGCGGATGCTGGGCACACGGGCTGACGGGGGGCTGCAACTACTACCGTGCCTCACCGCTGCACCCCGACACGCCGGATGCGCCGGGCCGGATGGCTGCCGTAGCGGCCATGCTCGATCCGGCCGATTTCCAGGTGAAGGTGCGCACGCAGGTCATCTGGGGCACCGGCGACGTGGCGCTGCGCCCGGTCCTTCTGGAAGGCCTTGAAGACCATGTCAGCGACCTGCGCATCCATCGCATCGAGGGTGCCGGGCACTGGGTGACGCGCCGCAACGCCGACGAAGTCAACCGGGTGATCCGGCGATTTCTGGCTGAAAAACCGGCCCGCGACAACTGAACCGGTTTCTCGCCCGTCATGCAGGCTGGGCTGGCCCCCTCAGCGCTTCACGGGCTTGAGCGCCCCGCAGTCGGCGGCCAGCCACTTGCCGGTAGAACTCGACTCCATGCGCTCGGGCTTGCCTTGGGCCACGGTATTGACCACAACGCGGCTGGTGTAGGCCGTCGGGCCTGTGAAGGTGGCCTCGCCCTCGCCGCTGGTTGGCGGATTGCCGGCGCAGACGAACTTGAATTTGATGCTACTGGCGCTGCGCTGGGTGATCTCCTGCTTGCAGTTGCCGTCCTGCAGGGGCAGATCCATGCGCGCGGCCTCCTCTGGCGAGATGCAGACCTTGATGCTGTTTCCGCCAGACCCCATGCTGACGCCGCCTTTCGCCATCATCTCCTCCATCTGCTTGCGCTGATCCGGGGGCATGGCGGCCATCTGCTTTTTCAGGTCGGCCATGGCCTTTTCCGTCTGCCCGCTACCGGACTTCATGGTGAAACTGTGCTCCCACAGGCCGGGTTTCATGCTCTGCGCGCTGGCATTCATGCAGGCCAAGGCGAGGGGTGCGGCGGCCAGGGCAAGAAGTCGTTTCATGGTGGAGGCTCCAAAAAAGTGATTTTGCACCGCTGGACGACGGGCGCCTCGCCGGTTCGCCCTGGCGCGATGGCCCCGGCTCACAGCGGTAGTCGCGTGGTGGCTTTCACCTCCTCCATCACCGCATAGGTACGCGTCTCCCGCACGCCCGGCAATTGCCACAGCACGGTTCCGGCGAAGTCGCGGTAGGCCGCCATGTCGGCCATGCGGGTCTTGAGCAGGTAGTCGAAGCCGCCGGCCACCATGTGGCATTCCATGATCGCGTCATGCACCTGCACCGCGGCCTTGAACTGCTCGAACACGTTGGGCGTGGTGCGGTCCAGCAGCACCTCGACGAACACCATCATGCCGCGGCCGAGCTTGAGCGGGTTCAGCCGGGCTTCATAGCCCAGGATGTAGCCCCCCCGCGTGAGGCGCTGCACCCGCGCCAGTACGGCGGTGGGTGAGAGCGTTACCGCCTCGGCCAGCTTGAGATTCGAAAGACGGCCATCCCGCTGCAGGCAGTTCAGGATCTTGAGATCGATGCGGTCAAGATCGGACAGGGAATCGGTCATGACAGGCGATTGTGTTCAGGTAATGGCGGCATGGGGTCTACAGTACCATTCTGGCGTGGATGAGGGCCCGGCCAACCCTTCACCCGCTTGGGTTTGGCTCAAATTGCTGGAGGATATGGAATGAAGATCACATCAAGGCGCTTTCGGTTGGCGGCTGTTCTGACCGCCATGGCGCTTGGTTTGTGCATGCCGGTGGGCGCCCAGACCGTACCGGCGGCCGCCACGGCAAACACCACGGGCCCCTCGGGCTCGGGCGTCAACAATGCCCTGCTCTATGCGGTGGCCTGGAAGCAGACGGCCGCGGAATACCGCGCGCTGTACTACCAGGGCTTCAATGTGGCACGCATGCATGTGGAACTCGCGCTGGCCAAACGCAAGCCCGGCGACAAGCCCCTTGCGGTGGTGACCGACATGGATGACACCATCCTGCATCCGCTCAACTACTGGGGTCACCTGATCAACGAAAACAAGGACTATTTCGACGACCCGGTCTGGGACGAATGGATTCCGGCCAACAAGGTTACGGCGTCGCCCGGTTCGCAGGAATTCCTGAAGTTCTGCGCCGACAACGGCGTCGAGGTCTTTTATGTGACCAGCCGTGACCAGGGGGAAAAAACCTACGACTACGCCATGGGTCACCTGAAGCACCTGGGCTTCCCCTACGCGGACACGAAGCACCTCACGGTCCTGCGCGACACCTCCAACAAGGAAAAGCGCCAGGACGAGATCATGAAAGACTTCAACGTGGTGGTCTTTCTGGGTGACAACCTGAACGACTTCCGGCGCAAGTACTACATCAAGAGCAACGTGGACGAACGCATCAAGATGATGGAGACGGATCGCGAGAAGTATGGTCGCAACTACATCATCTTCCCGAACCCGACCGATGGTCATTGGCTGGCGGCAATCTATGGCGAATCCGAACCACCGCCCACCAACGCCAACCGCGAGATCATGAAGAAGGCCGCCACGCGATCGGCATGGAAAGTCAATTGACGTCACAACCCGGGCGCAGGTCTTCGCAGTTCGCATGAGCCCCAACCTCGCGACGCCCCCGCCCCGGCCGACGCCCGCTGGCGTCAGCCTGATCGGCGCGCCCACCGATATCGGGGCGGGTACGCGGGGCGCGCGCATGGGCCCCGAGGCCCTTCGAGTGGCTGGCCTCCCGGAAGCCATCGCCCGGCGTGGGCTTGACGTGAAGGACTGTGGCAACCTGAGTGGCCCGGCCAACCCTTGGGCGACACCGGTCAATGGGTTCCGCCATCTTTCCGAGGTGGTGCAGTGGAACCAGTTGCTGCATGAGGCTTTTCATGCTGAACTCGTGGCCGGGCGATTGCCCATCCTGCTCGGCGGTGACCATTGCCTGGCCATCGGTTCCGTCAGTGCGGTTGCGCGCCATTGCCGCGCGCAGGGCAGGACGTTGCGGGTCCTGTGGTTTGACGCCCATGCCGACTTCAATACCGCCACCTTGACCCCCAGCGGCAATATCCACGGCATGCCGGTGGCCTGCCTGTGCGGCCAGGGGCCGAAGGAGCTGGTCGGGATCGGGGGCCATGTTCCGGCTCTGGAAGCCCATCAGATTCGCCAGATCGGCATCCGCTGTGTGGACGAGGGCGAGAAGCGGCTGGTGCATGACATGGGGATCGAGGTGTTTGACATGCGCTATATCGACGAGATGGGCATGCGCCAGGCGATGGCGCTGGCGATCGAAGGTATCGATGCCAACACCCATCTGCACGTCAGCCTGGACGTTGATTTTCTCGACCCGGACATCGCGCCCGGCGTGGGCACCACGGTGCGCGGCGGCCCGACGTACCGCGAGGCGCAACTGTGCATGGAAATGATTGCCGACACGGGGCGCCTGGCCTCGCTCGACATCGTCGAACTCAATCCCGCGCTGGACCTGCGCAACCGGACCGCCGAACTGGCCGTCGACCTGATCGAGAGCCTGTTCGGCAAGAGCACGCTGATGCGAAAGAAATCCTGAACGCTTTCAACCCGCCGGGGCGCAAGCCCGGCCTTTTATCAAGGAAATTTCATGAAAAAACGCCTGCTGGCCCTCGCCCTTGCATCGCTGTGCGCCCTGTCGTTTGCGCAGGGCAAGGATCTCAAGGTCGCCATCGACCCGACCTATGAGCCCTTCACCTTCAAGACGCCCGACGGCAAGCCGACCGGTTTTGACGTGGACATCGCCCGCGCCCTGTGCGAGCAGATCAAGCGCAAGTGCGTGTTCGTCGAACAGGTCTGGGACAGCATGATCCCGGGCCTGCAGGCGAAGAAATACGACGTCATCATCAGTTCGCTGTCGATCACGGCGGACCGGCTCAAGGCCATTGATTTCACCGACAAGTACTACAACACACCGAGCCGCATCGTGTTGAAGAAGGAGGTCAGTTATTCGGGGCCAGCCTCCATCAAAGGCAAGAAGATCGGGGTTCTCAAGGGCAGCACCCAGGAGAAGTACGCCATGGGCGAGCTCAAGCCCGCGGGCGTGACCGTCATTCCTTACGAAGCCCAGGACCAGGTCTACCTGGACATCAAGGCCGGCCGCCTGGACGGCACGGTGGCCGACTTTGTGGAGGTCACGGGCGGCTTCCTGAGCAAGCCGGAGGGCCGGGACTATGTGCTGGCGGGGCCTGAGCTGTTCATGGAAAAGTACTTTGGCACCGGCGTGGGCATCGGCCTGCGCAAGGGCGACGCGGCCCTGAAGGGCGAACTGAACGCGGCCATCAAGACCCTGCGCGACAACGGGACCTACAAGAAGATCAACGACAAATACTTCAAGTTCGACGTGTACGGCAAGTAAGGTCGCCCGGACCCTCCATGAACGCCTATTACCTCGCCATCCTGCAGGGCGCCGTGCTGACGGTGGGCGTCTCGCTGTCGGCCTTGGTGGTGGCCATGGTCCTGGGGCTGGCCGGCGCTGGCGCCAAGCTCTCGGGCCGTCCGGTCCTGGTGGCGCTGGCCACCAGCTACACCACCGTCATCCGGGGGGTGCCCGAACTGGTGCTGATGCTGCTGATCTTCTACGGCGGCACCATCGGGCTGAACCATCTGCTGGAGGCCCTGGGCAGCGAGGCAACGGTCGACATCAACCCGTTTGTCGCCGGCGTCCTGACCATTGGCTTCATCTATGGCGCCTACATGACCGAGACCTTCCGCGGCGCCATTCTGGCCATCCCGAAAGGGCAGATCGAAGCGGCCATGGCCTTTGGCATGGGTCGTACGCAGGCTTTTCTGCGCATCACCGCGCCTCAGATGGTGCGTTATGCCTTGCCCGGCTTCACCAACAACTGGCTGGTCCTGATCAAGGCCACGGCACTGGTCAGCCTGATCGGCCTGCAGGAGATGACGTATCTGGCCAAGCAGGCCAGTGCGGCCACGCGCTCGCCTTTTGAATTCTTCCTCTTCACCGCCGCGCTGTTCCTGATCTACACCACGGTCTCCCTGCTCGTGCTTCGCAGGATCAATGCGCGCTACAGCCTGGGCACTCAGCGGGGCCGGCTGCAATGAACTGGGCGGTCATTTTCGAGCCGCAGAACCTGGCGCTGTTCGGCACCGGCATCGTCACCACCCTCACGCTGCTGCTTTCGTCGCTGGCGGTGGGCGCGGTGATGGCGCTGGCTTTTTCCCTGGCCCTGACGGGACCCTGGGCGCCGTTGCGCTGGCTGGTCGGCGCCTACACCTACTTCATCCGGGGCACGCCCCTGCTGATTCAGGTCTACCTGATCTATTACGGGCTGGGCCAGCTGGAGTGGATCCAGGCGCGCTGGGACAGCGTGTGGCCGTGGACGCATTTCAAGGAGCCCTTCTTCTGTGCCCTTCTGGCCTTCAGCCTGAACACCGCGGGCTACACCGCAGAGATGCTGGCCGGAGCCATACGGGAAACCAGTGCCGGCGAGATCGAGGCGGCCCAGGCCTATGGCATGGGCCGCTGGCGGCTCATGGCGCGCGTGGTCCTGCCCAGCGCCCTTCGGCGCACCTTGCCGGCCTACAGCAACGAGGTGGTCATGATGCTGCAAAGCACCAGCCTGGCCAGCGCCGTGCCCAGCCTCATCGATGTGACAGGTGCGGCGAGCCGAATCTACTCCGACTACTACCTGCCGTTTGAAGCCTACCTGAGCGCGGCCGCGATCTATCTGGTGGCCTCGTTCTGCCTGATCGGCCTTTTCAAGTTTGCCGAGGGGCGCCTGCTGGCCTACCTGGCGCCCCGCAAATCCTAGACGCCCTGCCGCAGCCCACCGCCATGACCGCCGACACCCTCAAACTACAGGTCGAAGACATCCACAAGCGCTTCGGTTCCAACGAAGTGCTCCGGGGCGTTTCGCTGACGGCGCATGCGGGCGATGTCATCAGCATCATTGGCAGCTCGGGGTCGGGCAAGAGCACCTTCCTGCGCTGCATCAACCTGCTGGAGAAGCCGCATCGGGGCCGCATCGTGGTGGCCGGCGAGGAACTGCGGCTGAACCCCGGCGCGGGTGGCCAGCTCGAGGCGGCCGACCCGCGGCAGCTTCAGCGCCTGCGCACCAAGCTGGCCATGGTGTTCCAGCATTTCAACCTGTGGGCTCACATGACGGTGCTGCAAAACATCATCGAGGCGCCGGTGCACGTCCTGAAGCTGCCGCACGACCAAGCGGTGGCGACGGCACGGAAATACCTTGCGAAGGTCGGGCTGGAGGGCAAGGAAGACGCCTACCCGGCCCACCTGAGCGGCGGGCAGCAGCAGCGGGTGGCGATTGCCCGGGCGCTGGCCATGGAGCCCGAGGTCATGCTGTTTGATGAGCCGACCAGTGCGCTGGACCCTGAATTGGTCTCCGAGGTGCTCAAGGTCATGAAGAACCTGGCCCTGGAGGGCCGTACCATGGTGGTGGTGACGCACGAGATGGGCTTTGCGCGCGAGGTGGCCAATCACCTGATCTTCCTGCACCAGGGCGTGATCGAGGAAGAAGGCGAGCCGGCGCAGGTGTTTGCAAGCCCCCGAAGCGAGCGCCTGGCCCAGTTTCTGTCAGGGCGCCTGAAGTAGTCGCCGGCGAAGGCGCCACCGGGCGCCCGTGGGCACGCCGGGGCCGTCGGTGCTGGCGGCCGCGAGGGCATCTCCCATGCCAGCGGCATCGCTGAGGCGCCCCAATATCAATAGATTCACTAATTTATGTAAAAAAATTGGTGAAAAATTCACTTCTAAAGTTGAGAGCATAGTGACTTCTGTTGGTCAACCGGAGTCAGCCATGCGCCTGCCCTTCCCCTACCGCCCCGAGGCTGAAGCCGTCTCGGAATCGCTCGCCAGCCTTCGCGGCGCGCTCGACTGGGCGGTGGCCGCCCGCGTGGCGGCGCCCTGGGTGCAGGCCGTGCGCGACAACCCGCCGCCGTTCTGGGCCGTGGACAGCCTGCTCAAGGAATACCCGATCTCCAGCGCCGAGGGTCTGGCCCTGATGCGCCTGGCCGAAGCCCTGCTGCGCGTGCCCGATGCCGAGACCGCGATTGCGCTGACCGCGGACCAGCTCGGCCGGGCGGATTTCGATGGCGCGGCCGATTCCACGATGGCACGGCTGTCATCCGCCGCGATTGCGATGTCGAAGAAGTTCCTGCCGCCGTCAGCCGGTCCGGGACAGGCGGCCGATCAACCCGGCCTCATGGCCAGGCTGGGCGCGAAAACGGTGGTCGCCGCCACCCTGCGTGCGGTGCAGTTGCTCGGCCGGCAGTTCGTGCTGGGCCAGACCATCGAGGAAGGTATGAGCGAAGCCGATGCGGCGCGGCGCAAGCAGCCGAATCTCAGCTACAGCTACGACATGCTCGGCGAAGGCGCGCGCACCGATGCGGATGCGCTGCAGTACCTGGCCAGCTACCAGAATGCCATCAAAAAGATAGCTGCAAAAGTCCATCCGACGCTGGGAACCGAGCGAAATGACGGTATATCCATCAAGTTGAGCGCCCTGCACCCGCGTTACGAGGCCGCGCAACAGGCGCGGGTGCTGCGCGAGCTGGTGCCGCGCGTCTGGAGCCTGTGCGAGCTGGCCGCGCGCGCCAACATCAGCCTGACCATCGACGCCGAGGAGGTCGACCGGCTGGAGCTGTCACTCGACGTGTTCGAGGCGCTGGCGGCGCTGGTGGCGCAGCACTTCCCGCAATGGAGCGGCTTTGGCCTGGCCCTGCAGTCCTACCAGACCCGCGCCCTGGCACTGGTCGAGCACGTCATCGCACTGGCGCGCAAGTACCGCCTGCGGTTCATGTGCCGCCTGGTCAAGGGCGCCTACTGGGACGCCGAGATCAAGCGCGCGCAGGAGCTGGGCCTGCCTCATTACCCGGTGTTCACGCACAAGCACCACACCGATGTGAGCTACCTGGCCTGCGCCCGCGCGCTGCTGGCCGCGCCCGATGCCATCTACCCGCAGTTCGCCACGCACAACTCCGGCACGATCGCCGCGATCCTGCAGATGGCGGCCAGGCCAGCGGGGGTTGACGTGTCGGGTGGGACGAGTGGGTTGGGAGGACGCGCGTTCGGCGCAGGTCAAGGAGGAGCCCGCGAAGCGGGCGGGGGACACGGAGCCGAGCGCGCGGCCTCCCAACAGGGCTTCGATTCAGATGCGATCTCATTGCAGGACGGGTTGCCCCGTTTCGAGCTGCAGCGCCTGCACGGCATGAGCGAAGGCACCTACCGCGAGGTGCTGAAGAACCCGCTGGTCAACTGCCGCGTCTATGCCCCGGTGGGCGCGCACCGCGACTTGCTGGCTTACCTGGTGCGCCGCCTGCTGGAGAACGGCGCGAATTCGTCCTTCGTGCACCAGCTCGCCGACGAATCGGTCGGTATGGACCAGCTGCTGATGTCGCCCCTGCACCTGGCACCCAACCCGTCGTTGCCGCTGCCCCCGGACCTGTTCGGGCCTGCCCGCCCCAACAGCGCGGGCGTCGATCTGACGGTCGCCGCGATGCGTGCGCCACTGCTGGAGGCGCTGACCACGTCGCCGGTGCCTGTCATCGCCGAATTTGACGTCAAAACGGCA
>JAABQG010000015.1 GCA_011391595.1 Hydrogenophaga sp. | reverse complement strand
GGGCAGGATTCGCTGAACGACTGCATGCGGGGTGATGGCCAGGACTGGGGCGGCTTCGAGCACAACCTGCAGAGCCTGCGCGTGGTGGATCATCTGGAAGAGCGTTATCCGCAATGGGACGGCCTCAACCTGACCTTCGAGACCCGCGAGGGCATCCTCAAGCACTGCTCACCCGTCAACGCACGCAAGCTCGAAGCGCTTGACCCCAGCGGCGTCGCGCGCCGTTTTCTGGATCATTCGCAGCCCGGGCTGGAGGCGCAACTTTGCAACCTCGCCGATGAAATCGCGTACAACGCCCATGACATCGACGACGGCGTGCGCTCGGGCCTGATCACGCTGGAGCAGTTGCAGGAGGTGGAACTTTTCGACTTCTACCGGGTGCAGGCCCTGCGCGAGTACCCGGCGCTTGCCGGGCGGCGCGTGCTGTACGAGGCGATCCGGCGGATGCTCAGTGCGCAGGTCTATGACGTCATTGCTGCAACCTCCCAAGCGCTGGATACCGCAGCGCCTCTCACAGCCGACGAAGCGCGCCTGGCCGGGCCGCTGGTGCAATTCAGTGAGGAAATGCGCGAAAGGTCCGCCGTGTTGAAGAGATTCCTGCTCAAGAACCTCTACCGCCATCCCCAGGTGATGCAGACCACGGGCCAGGCGAAGCAGGTCGTGCGCGAGCTTTTCAGTGCCTACATGTCAGACCCCTTGCAGATGGCTGCGGGTTTCAGCGACCGCGCAGCGCAATCCGGCGGCCATCCTGCGAGCGTGGCGCGCGCCGTGGCTGACTACATCGCCGGCATGACCGACCGCTTTGCGGCGCGTGAGCACGAACGCCTGACCGGACGTAGGCTGCTGGCGTGAGCCGCCGGCAAGCTTTTCCGAAGTCGCTAGCCGACACGCCATGAAACGCCCCGCCATTGACCCGGCCCTGCTGGTCATCCTGGCCGGCGTGTGTGCCGCGCTGCACGTGGGCAAGCTGCCGCCTGCGCTGCCGGTGCTGCGCGACGCGCTGGGCGTCAGCCTGCTGCAGGCTGGCTTCCTGCTCTCGATGGTGCAGTTCGCCGGCATGACGCTCGGCTTGGCCGTCGGGCTCACCGCCGACAGCTTCGGGCTGCGCCGCAGCATGCTGCTGGGGCTTTGGACGCTGGCCGGCGCGAGCGGAGCGGGTGGCTGGGCGCGGGGGCCCGGTGATTTGCTGGCGCTGCGGGCGCTGGAAGGCTTCGGCCTTCTGCTGGTCGCGCTGCCGGCCCCCAGCCTGATCCGCAAGCTGGTTCCCATGAACCGGCTCAGCACGATGCTCGGGCTGTGGGGCGCCTACATGCCTTTTGGCTCGGCCGTGGCCCTGCTCTGCGGCCCGCTGGTGATGGCGCTCTTCGGCTGGCAGGGCTGGTGGTGGGGCTTGGCGGTGTTGTCGGCAGCCATGGCGGTCTGGCTGGCGCTCGGCGTGCCGCTGGACGCCGCGCGCCGCAGTCCCGAAGGAACCGGGCAGAAGGCGCAATCCGCCACATCCATAGCGCCCTGGCCGCGTCGCCTGCGCCAGACGCTGACTTCGCGCGGCCCCTGGCTGGTGGCCCTGAGTTTCGCGGTGTACTCGGGCCAGTGGCTGGCTGTCATTGGTTTCCTTCCGTCAATCTACCTTCAGGCCGGCATCGGCGGCGCTGCGGTGGGCCTGCTCACTGCGCTGGCTGCCGCCGTCAACATCATCGGCAATGTGGGCTCCGGCCGGCTGCTGCAGCGGGGCCTGCGGCCGCAGACCCTGCTTTACATCGGATTTGCCACCATGTCGCTCGGCGCGTTGATGGCGTTCGCCCTGGCGGAGAGCCAGCCGCTGCTGCGCTACGCGGGCGTGCTGCTGTTCTCCATGGTGGGTGGCATGATTCCCGGCACGCTGTTTTCGCTGGCGGTGCGCCTGGCTCCCGGCGACGACACGATCTCCACCACGGTGGGCTGGGTGCAACAATGGTCGGCCGCCGGCCAGTTTGCCGGGCCGCCCCTGGTGGCCTGGGTGGCCGGCGCGGTGGGCGGCTGGCATTGGACTTGGGCCGTCACGGGTGCCTGCTCGGTGATCGGCATGCTGCTGGCCGCGCAGATTGCCCGCGTCGCACGGGCTGACCCGTGAGAACTTGCGGGACAGACCAAGAGTTACACGCAGTGAACGTTCCTCTGTCCTCAACCATTCAGGAGACGTCATGACAGATCAACATCACACCGCCGAACAGGACACCCGCCGTTGGCTGGAGCGCGCCGTCATCGGTCTGAACCTGTGCCCCTTCGCCAAGTCCGTGCACGTCAAGGGGCAGGTGCATTACGCCGTGAGCGCGGCCACCGACGGGCCCGGGCTGCGGGAAGACCTGCTGCGTGAACTGCGGGACCTCGTCGCCATCGACCCCGAGGTGCGCGACACCACGCTGCTGGTCGCGCCGCAGGCCTTCCCCGACTTCCTGGATTTCAATCACTTCCTGGCCACGGCGGACAAGGTGCTGGCCGAGCTCGACCTGGAAGGCACCCTCCAGATCGCGCCGTTCCACCCCCGATTCGTGTTTGCCGGCACGCGCGACGACGACATCACCAACTGCACCAACCGCGCACCTTACCCTACGTTGCACCTGATCCGCGAGGCCAGTATCGACCGCGCGGTGCAGGCCTTTCCCGAGGCCGAAGCGATCTTTGAGGTCAACATGGCCACCATGGAAAAGCTCGGCCCCGAGGGCTGGGCGGCGCTGGACGTCGGGCCGACGCTGGACGCGGGCGAATGTGGCAAGCTCAAGCCATGAAGAAGAAACCCGCCGCCGGGCCTGCCGCCCCGGCACTGGCCCCTGAAATCCGCGCCGGCCAGTCGGTCGAGCTGCTCAAGGAGCTGCACATCCTCACGCGCGAGGGAAAGCTCAACCAGGATTCGCGGCGCAAGCTCAAGCAGGTCTACCACCTGTTCCAGTTCATCGAAAAAATCCTACAGGAGCTGCAGGAGTCGAAGACGGGCGAGGGCGGCCTCACGCTGGCCGACCATGGCGCGGGCAAGTCCTACCTCGGCTTCATCATCTACGACCTGTATTTCAAGGCGCTGAAGGCCGGCCACATCTACGGCATCGAGACCCGCCCCGAACTGGTGCAGAAGTCGCGCGAACTGGCCGCGCGCCTGGGCTTCGATCGCATGAGCTTCCTGAACCTCAGCGTGGCCGACGCCACCCAGTCCGGTGAACTGCCTGCGCGCATCGATGTCGTCACTGCTCTGCACGCCTGCGACACCGCCACCGACGACGCCATCGCCTTTGGTCTTAGCAAGCACGCGAAAGTCATGGTGCTGGTGCCCTGCTGCCAGGCCGAGGTGGCGCGCACGCTCAACGCCGGCAAGGCACTCAGCCTGAACCGTACGCCGCTCGCCGAACTCTGGCGCCACCCGCTGCACACCCGCGAGATGGGCAGCCAGATCACCAACGTGCTGCGCTGCCTGTACCTGGAAGCGTCCGGCTACCAGGTCACGGTGACCGAACTGGTCGGCTGGGAGCACAGCCTGAAGAACGAGCTCATCATCGCGAAATACACCGGGCAGAAAAAGCGCAGCGCCGTTGAGCGCCTGCGCGCGATCCTGGAGCAGTTCGGGATCGAGTCGCTGCTGGAGACACGGTTCAAATTGCCTGACAGCCCGGGTTGACCCAGCCTGGAGGCCCAAGGTGGCCATTGCGGCGACTTTCTTGCCGGCTTTGAAACTCCATTTTCGATAGCAATTAATGACCGAACCACGATGGGAAGCGGCCATTTTGATTCAATTTTCGATCTCAAAACCCAAGTCTTCGGGGGCCAGTCCTCCATGGCGTCGAGCCACGTCTGGCGAACGGTGACCTGACCGGCCTGGACGGTTCTGCGGCGGGAATGCGGGCTCGCCTCGTGCCTGATCCAGCGCTTGCAACATGGCTTGGGGACCCCGGTCAGCTGCGTTGCGCCGAAAACCCTGTCGAAAACCATGCCGATCTAAAGGACATCGGCGGGCGGTTTCTAACTTATGGGTTGCGTTTGAGACTATTCGGTCTTTATTCAATCTATGGAGACTTTTTATGGCGACTCGGCGTGACTTCTTGGTGGGTGGTGGTTCTGCACTGGTAGCGTATGCTGCCGGGTCGTTTTTGCCATTGGGTGCGCAATCAGCACCTGATCTGGGCGCCCCGAGCGTCGTGCAAGTGGGTTTTCGCAAGCAGAAGGTGGGTGACTTTGAAGTCATTGCCCTGAATGACGGCGTGGCCCGTCGCCCACTGGCTGCCGAGTTTGTCCGCAACGCGCCCTTGGGCGAAGTGAAAGAACTTCTGCGCTCCCAGAACCTGCCGACCGAGTACCTGGATGTGCCCTTCACGGCGTTCCTGATCGTTGCGGGCAACCGCAAGGTGTTGATGGACACCGGTTTTTCCGACAACGGCGGGCCGACCACCGGCCGCCTGATGGCGAACCTGAACGCGGCCGGGTACAAGGCGGAAGACATCGACACGGTTGTCCTGAGTCACTTCCATGGCGACCACATCCTGGGGGTGCGCAACAAGGCGGGCCAGTTGGTGTACCCCAATGCCAAAATCATGGTGCCGAGCGTGGAGTACGCCTTCTGGATGGATGACGCCCGCATGGCGGCCGCGCCAGACGCCATGAAAGGCGCCTTTCAGACGGTGCGGCGCATGCTGGGTGGCCTGGGTGCGGACCAGCTGATCAAGTTCGACGCTGGTGTGGAAATCCTGCCTGGCATCAAGAGCGTGGCGGCCTATGGCCATACCCCCGGCCATACCCTGTTCATGGTGGAAAGCAAGGGCGAAAAGTTTGCCTACCTTGCAGATATCACCAATGTGCCGCAACTCTTTGCGCGCAACCCTGACTGGGCGGTCCAGTTTGACATGAACCCTGACGAGGCCCGCGTGGCCCGCCGCAAGGTGTTTGACATGATCGCGAATGACCGTGTCATGGCCGGCGGTTTCCACTTTCCATTCCCGGCATTCGGCCGCATCGAGAAGCTGGGCAATGGCTTTGAGTTCAAGCCGGTGGCCTGAGATCCCCGGTCCCTGGGAGTGCAAATCCCGCCGCTGGCTGGCAACAGCGGCGGTAACCGGGGCGGTAATCGGGGTCAGATTCCCATTATCATGATGCAGGATCATCTCTTGCATCCCCTTCATGGCCCGCCTTCCCCGTCTCACGCTCCCCGGTTTCCCGCACCACGTCATCCAGCGCGGCAACAACCGGCAGGTGATTTTCGCGTCCACCGCGGACTACCAGATCCTTCTCGATCTGTTGCGTGACAACGCGCAGAAATTCGGCGTCGCGATCCACGCCTATGTGTTGATGAGCAACCACTTTCACTTGCTGGCCACGCCGCAGACGGCGGACGGGTTGCCGCTGATGATGCAGGCGGTCGGGCGTAGTTATGTGCGCACTTTCAACAACGCCCAGGGCCGCACGGGTACGCTGTGGGAGGGGCGCTACCGGTCCACGCTGATCCAGTCCGAGAGCTACCTGCTGGCCTGCATGGCCTATATCGACCTCAACCCGGTGCGTGCGGGGCTGGTGGCGCAGGCCGCGGACTACCCCTGGTCCAGCCACGGGCATTACATCGGGCGCCGGGCCGACAAACTGATCACGCCGCATCCGTTGTTCTGGGAACTGGGCAACACGCCTTTTGCCCGGGAGGCGGCGTACGCCGAATTGGTGCACACCGGCATCACGATGGCGCAGCAGACCGCGCTGACGCGCTCGGCGTTGAGCGGCTGGGCGCTGGGCGAGCCGGATTTTGTGGCTGATTTGCAAAAGCGCACGGTGCGCCGGGTCAGCCGGGCGCAGGCGGGGCGGCCGGTGTCTGTGGCGCCTTCAGCAGCGAATAAATGAATTAAATTGGCACCTTTCCATCGTCAAATGGTCATTAGTAGCTCTTGTTTTTGATATGTCCCCGAATAATATTCATTCCGCGAAGTAAAGAAATAATTGGAATCTGACCCCAATTAATTTGCTTGGCACCGTTGTTGCAGTGCAGTATGCTTCCCATCCCTGTGAATTTTAGGAGTGCGCCATGACCACGGCAGCCGAAAGAACTGAACTGCAACGCACCGGTCTTTATGACCCGGCCAACGAACACGACGCCTGCGGCGTGGGTTTCGTGGCGCACATCAAGGGCGAGAAGTCGCACGCCATCGTGCAACAGGGCCTGAAGATTCTCGAGAACCTGGACCACCGGGGTGCCGTCGGTGCCGACAAACTGATGGGCGACGGCGCCGGCATCCTGATCCAGCTGCCCGATGCGCTGTACCGCGAGGAGATGGGCAAGCAAGGCGTGGAGCTGCCGCCACCCGGCGAATACGGCGTCGGCATGATCTTCCTGCCCAAGGAGCACGCCAGCCGCCTGGCCTGCGAACAGGAGATGGAACGCGCCATCAAGGCCGAAGGCCAGGTGCTGCTGGGCTGGCGCGACGTGCCGGTGAACCGCGACATGCCGATGTCGCCCAACGTTCGTGCCAAGGAGCCGGTCCTGCGCCAGGTCTTCATCGGCCGCGGCAACGATGTGATCGTGCAGGACGCATTGGAGCGCAAGCTCTACGTGATCCGCAAGACCGCCAGCGCCAATATCCAGCGCCTCAAGCTCAAGCACAGCAAGGAATATTACGTGCCGAGCATGTCCAGCCGCACCGTGATCTACAAGGGCCTGCTGCTGGCCGACCAGGTGGGGACGTATTACCTGGATCTGCAGGACCCGCGCTGCGTCTCGGCCCTGGGCCTGGTGCACCAGCGTTTCTCGACCAACACCTTCCCCGAGTGGCCGCTGGCGCACCCGTACCGCTACATCGCGCACAACGGCGAGATCAACACGGTCAAGGGCAACTACAACTGGATGAAGGCGCGCGAAGGCGTGATGTCCTCGCCCGTGCTGGGCGCCGACCTGCAGAAGCTCTACCCCATCAGCTTTGCCGACCAGTCCGACACCGCCACCTTCGACAACTGCCTCGAACTGCTGACGATGGCGGGCTATCCCATCAGCCAGGCCGTGATGATGATGATCCCCGAGCCGTGGGAGCAGCACACCACGATGGACGAGCGCCGCAAGGCCTTTTACGAATACCACGCCGCGATGATGGAGCCGTGGGACGGCCCCGCGTCCATTGTCTTCACCGACGGCCGCCAGATCGGCGCCACGCTCGACCGCAACGGCCTGCGCCCGGCGCGCTACTGCATCACCGACGACGACCTGGTCATCATGGGTTCCGAGGCCGGCGTGCTGCCGGTCCCTGACTCCAAGATCGTGCGCAAGTGGCGCCTGCAGCCCGGCAAGATGTTCCTGATCGACCTGGAGCAGGGCCGCATGATCGACGACGAGGAACTGAAGGCCAACCTCGCCAACAGCAAGCCCTACAAGCAGTGGATCGAGAACCTGCGCATCCGGCTCGATGACCTCGAGGAGGACGGCGAGCCGGCCAGCGCGTCCGAGAGCATGGTCAGCCTGCTCGACCGACAGCAGGCCTTCGGCACCACCCAGGAAGACATCAAGTTCCTGCTGGCCCCGATGGCCCAGGCCGGCGAGGAAGCCATCGGCTCCATGGGCAACGACAGCCCTCTGGCCGTGCTGAGCGACCGCAACAAGCCGCTCTATAACTATTTCAAGCAGTTGTTCGCTCAGGTGACCAACCCGCCGATCGACCCGATCCGCGAAGCCATCGTGATGTCGCTGGTGTCCTTCATCGGACCCAAGCCCAACCTGCTCGACATCAACCAGGTCAACCCGCCGATGCGCCTTGAGGTAAGCCAGCCGATCCTCGACTTCGCCGACATGGCCAAGCTGCGCGACATCGAAAAACACACCCACGGCAAATTCCGCAGCGTCACGCTCGACATCACCTACCCGCTGCTCTGGGGCCAGGAAGGCGTGGAGGCCAAGCTGGCCTCGCTGTGCGCCGAAGCCGTGGACGCGATCAAGGGTGGCAAGAACATCCTGATCATCAGCGACCGCGCGGTGAGCTCGACCCAAATGGCGATTCCCGCGCTGCTGGCGCTCTCCGCCATTCACCAGCACCTCGTGCGTGAAGGCCTGCGCACCACCGCCGGCCTGGTGGTGGAAACCGGCACTGCCCGCGAAGTGCATCACTTTGGCGTTCTGGCAGGCTACGGCGCGGAAGCCGTGCACCCTTACCTGGCCATGGAAACCCTGGCGGCGATTCACAAGGACCTGAGCGGCGACCTGTCGGCCGAAAAGGCCATTTACAACTACATCAAGGCCGTCGGCAAGGGCCTGTCCAAGATCATGTCCAAGATGGGCGTGAGCACCTACATGAGCTACTGTGGCGCGCAGTTGTTCGAAGCCATCGGCCTGAACAGCGCGACCGTTGCCAAGTACTTCACCGGCACGCCCAGCCGGGTCGAAGGCATTGGCGTGTTCGAGATCGCCGAGGAAGCCATCCGCATGCACAAGGCGGCGTTTGGCGATGATCCGGTGCTGGCCACCATGCTGGATGCGGGCGGTGAATACGCCTGGCGCGCCCGCGGCGAAGAGCACATGTGGAGCCCCGACGCGATCGCCAAGCTGCAACACAGCACCCGCGCCAACAACTGGAGCACCTACAAGGAATACGCCCAGATCATCAACGACCAGAGCCGCCGCCACATGACGCTGCGCGGCCTGTTCGAGTTCAGGATCGACCCGGCCAAGGCGATTCCGGTCGAGGAAGTCGAGCCGGCGAAGGAAATCGTCAAGCGTTTTGCCACCGGCGCGATGTCGCTGGGTTCGATTTCGACCGAGGCGCACGCCACGCTGGCCGTGGCCATGAACCGCATCGGCGGCAAGAGCAACACCGGCGAAGGCGGCGAAGACCCCGCGCGCTACCGCAACGAGCTCAAGGGCATCCCGATCAAGAAGGGCGACTCGCTCAAGAGCGTGATCGGCAATGACGTGGTCGAGGTCGACCTGCCGCTGCAGGACGGCGACAGCTTGCGTTCTCGCATCAAGCAGGTGGCCTCGGGCCGTTTCGGCGTGACCGCCGAGTACCTGAGCAGCGCCGACCAGATCCAGATCAAGATGGCCCAGGGCGCCAAGCCCGGCGAGGGCGGGCAACTGCCCGGCGGCAAGGTGTCGGACTACATCGGCCGCCTGCGCCACTCGGTGCCGGGCGTGGGGCTGATCTCCCCGCCGCCGCACCACGACATCTATTCGATCGAGGATCTGGCCCAGCTGATCCACGACCTGAAGAACGTGGCGCCGCATTCGAGCATCAGCGTCAAGCTGGTGTCGGAAATCGGCGTGGGCACCATTGCCGCCGGCGTGGCCAAGTGCAAGGCCGATCATGTGGTGATTGCCGGGCACGACGGCGGCACGGGCGCCTCGCCCTGGTCGTCCATCAAGCATGCCGGCAGCCCGTGGGAAATCGGCCTGGCTGAAACCCAGCAGACGCTGGTGCTCAACCGCCTGCGCAGCCGCATCCGCGTGCAGACCGATGGCCAGATGAAGACCGGCCGCGACGTCGCCATCGGCGCGCTGCTCGGTGCCGACGAATTCGGCTTTGCCACCGCGCCGCTGGTGGTCGAGGGCTGCATCATGATGCGCAAATGCCACCTCAACACCTGCCCGGTGGGCGTGGCCACGCAGGACCCGACGCTGCGCAAGAAGTTCTCCGGAAAGCCCGAGCACGTCGTCAACTACTTCTTCTTCATCGCCGAGGAAGTGCGCCAGATCATGGCGCAGTTGGGCATCCGCAAGTTCGACGACCTGATCGGCCGCGCCGACCTGCTCGACATGAAGAAGGGCATCGAGCACTGGAAGGCCAGCGGCCTGGACTTCAGCCGCCTGCTGGCCCAGCCGCAGATGCCCGCCGACGTGTCGCGCTTCCACATTGAAAGCCAGGACCACGGCCTGGAGAAATCGCTCGATAACGTGCTGATCGCCAAGTCGCGTGCCGCCATCGACAAGGGCGAAAAGGTCCAGTTCATGGAGGTGGCACGCAACGTCAACCGCTCGGTCGGTGCCATGCTGTCCGGGGCACTGACCAAGGTGCATCCCGAAGGCCTGCCGGATGACACCATCCGTATCCAGCTCGAGGGCACGGGTGGGCAGTCGTTCGGCGCGTTCCTGGCCAAGGGCATCACCCTGTACCTGATCGGCGAGGCCAACGACTACACCGGCAAGGGCCTTTCGGGCGGTCGCATCGCGGTGCGCCCCAGCCTGGACTTCCGGGGCACGGCCACGCAGAACATCATCGTGGGCAACACCGTGATGTACGGCGCCACCTCGGGCGAGGCCTATTTCAGCGGCGTGGGTGGCGAGCGCTTTGCGGTGCGTCTCTCGGGCGCCATTGCGGTGGTCGAAGGCACTGGCGACCACGGCTGCGAGTACATGACCGGCGGCACCGTCGCGGTGCTGGGCAAGACCGGGCGCAACTTCGCGGCCGGTATGAGCGGCGGCATCGCGTATGTGTACGACGAAGACGGCCACTTCGCGAGGCGCTGCAACACCGCCATGGTCTCCATGGAAAAAGTGCTGCCCGCCGCCGAGCAGGAAGCCACCATCGACCGCGCCATATGGCACCGGGAGCAGACCGATGAAAGCCAGCTGAAGAAGCTGCTCGAAGACCATCTGCGCTGGACCGGCAGCCGCCGCGCCCGCGAACTGCTCGACAACTGGACCGATTCGCGCGCGAAGTTCGTCAAGGTGTTCCCCAACGAGTACAAGCGTGCCCTCGGCGAAATCAATGCCAAAAAAGTGGCAAAAACCAGCGTGGAATCGTTGAAGTCTGCTTCAAATAAAGAAGCGGTCGCGGCCAAGTAAGAACACAGAGCGAAGCACAAAGGTAGCGAATCATGGGAAAAGTCACGGGCTTCATGGAATACGGGCGCATCGAGGAGGGCTACAAGCCCGTTGCAGAGCGCCTGAAGAACTACGCGGAATTCGTCGTTGGCCTCGATGATGGCAAGGCGAAGGTGCAGGCGGCGCGCTGCATGGACTGCGGCACGCCGTTCTGCAACAGCGGCTGCCCGGTCAACAACATCATTCCGGACTTCAACGACCTGGTGTACCGCGGCGACTGGAAAAACGCGATCGAGGTGCTGCACAGCACCAACAACTTCCCCGAGTTCACCGGCCGCATCTGCCCCGCCCCCTGCGAGGCCGCCTGCACGCTGAACGTGAACGACGACGCGGTGGGCATCAAGTCGATCGAACACGCCATCATCGACCGCGCCTGGGCCGAGGGCTGGGTGGCGCCGCGTCCGGCGAAACACAAGACCGGCAAGAAGATCGCCGTCGTGGGGTCCGGCCCGGCCGGCATGGCGGCGGCGCAGCAACTGGCCCGCGTCGGTCATGACGTGACGCTGTTCGAAAAGAACGACCGCGTCGGCGGCCTGCTGCGTTATGGCATTCCCGACTTCAAGATGGAAAAGTCGCACATCGACCGGCGCGTTGCGCAGATGCAGGCCGAGGGTGTCACATTCCGCACCGGCGTGATGATTGGCGCGCTGCCCGAAGGCAGCAAGGTCACGAACTGGGCCAGGGAGACGATCAGCCCAGAGCAACTGCAGAAAGACTTCGACGCCGTGCTGCTGACCGGCGGCGCCGAGCAGTCCCGCGATCTGCCCGTGCCGGGGCGCGAACTTGCCGGCATCCACTTCGCGATGGAGTTTTTGCCCCAGCAGAACAAGGTCAACGCGGGCGACAAGCTCAAGGGCCAGCTGCGCGCGGATGGCAAGCACGTCATCGTGATCGGTGGCGGCGATACCGGGTCCGATTGCGTGGGCACCAGCAACCGCCATGGTGCGGCCAGCGTCACCCAGTTCGAGGTGATGCCGCAGCCGCCGGTGGAGGAAAACCGGCCCATGACCTGGCCCTACTGGCCGCTCAAGCTGCGCACCAGTTCCAGCCATGAGGAAGGTTGTGAGCGCGAGTTCGCCATTTCCACCAAGGAATTCATCGGCGAGAAGGGCAAGGTCACCGGGCTCAAGACGGTCCATATCGAGTTCAAGGACGGCAAGATGGTCGAGATTGCCGGCACCGAGAAGACCTACAAGGCCGACCTCGTTCTGCTGGCGATGGGCTTCGTGAATCCGGTGGCGTCCATCCTCGAAGGCTTTGGGGTCGAAAAGGATGCACGGGGCAACGCCAAGGCGACGACCGACTTCATGGACGGCTACGCCACGAATGTGCCCAAGGTATTCGCTGCGGGCGACATGCGTCGCGGCCAGTCGCTGGTGGTGTGGGCGATCCGGGAGGGGCGCCAGGCCGCCCGCTCGGTGGATGAATTCCTGATGGGCATCAGCGACCTGCCGCGTTGACCCATTCAAACAGGGGGGCTCAGGGTTTACCTGAATCCCGTATCATGCAAAAAGCCGGGGCCTGTCCGGCTTTTGTTTTCATGAACCCCAACAATAACGACGCCCTCGTTGAACTGCGAAACCTGACCTTCGGGTACGGGGAGCGGGTCGTTCTGGACGATGTATCACTGCGAATTCCCCGAGGCAAGGTGACCGCGCTGATGGGGGCCTCCGGCGGGGGCAAGACCACGCTATTGCGACTCATTGGAGGTCAGTGGAAGGCCCGGCAGGGGCAGGTGCTGTTGCAGGGTCAGGCCGGGAACGATTCGGCGCGGGACGTGGGCGCCATGGACCGGCAGGAACTGCTCCTGGCACGCAGGCGCATGGGCATGCTGTTTCAGTTCGGCGCCCTGTTTACGGATCTCAGTGTGTTCGAAAACGTCGCATTTCCCTTGCGTGAACACACGGACCTGTCAGAAGCCCTGATCCGCGACGTGGTGTTGCTCAAGCTCAATGCCGTGGGCCTGCGGGGGGCGCGTGACCTGATGCCCTCGGAAGTGTCCGGTGGCATGGCGCGGCGCGTGGCCCTGGCCAGGGCCATTGCGCTGGACCCTGAACTGGTCATGTATGACGAACCGTTTTCCGGGCTGGACCCAATTGCGCTGGGCACCGCGGCGCGCCTGATTCGGCAGCTGAACGACGCCATGGGGCTGACCAGCATCGTGGTGTCGCACGACCTCGACGAGACTTTTCAGATTGCCGATCAGGTCATCGTGCTGGCCAACGGCAAGATTGCAGCGCAGGGAACGCCTGATCAGGTGCGCAACAGCACGGACCCTCTGGTGCACCAGTTTGTCAGTGGCCAGAGCGACGGACCGGTGCATTTCCACTATCCTGCACCGCCGATCGAGCAGGACTTCTGCGGAGTCAGGCCATGAGCTGGATCAAGCCGGCCGACGTGGGCTTTGCCACCCGCCAGTTGTTGGCGGACTGGGGCCATGGAGCCCGGTTGTTGTTGCGCCTGGTGCGCTTGTTTGGCGCCGCCTTCAAGCGATTCGGGCTGGTGCGCGACCAGATTTTCTTCCTCGGCAACTATTCACTGGCGATCATCTCGGTGTCCGGCCTGTTCGTCGGTTTTGTGCTGGGGCTGCAGGGTTACTACACCCTGCAGCGTTATGGCTCGTCCGAGGCTGTAGGGCTGCTGGTGGCGTTGAGTCTGGCTCGCGAACTGGGCCCGGTCATCACAGCGCTGTTGTTTGCCGGGCGGGCCGGTACTTCGCTCACGGCCGAGATCGGACTGATGAAAGCGGGTGAGCAACTCAGTGCCATGGAAATGATGGCGGTTGACCCGGTGCAGCGAATTCTGGCGCCACGTTTCTGGGGGGGAGTGATCGCCATGCCCCTGCTGGCTGCCGTGTTCAGTGCCGTGGGTATTCTTGGCGGGTACGTGGTGGCCGTGTTGCTGATTGGTATCGATTCCGGCGCGTTCTGGAGCCAGATGCAGGGCGGCGTCGATGTGTGGAGCGATGTCGGCAACGGCGTCATCAAGAGCTTCGTTTTTGGCATTGCGGTGACGTTCATCGCACTGTTGCAGGGGTATGAGGCACAGCCGACGCCGGAAGGCGTGTCCAGGGCGACCACGCGAACCGTGGTGGTGTCCTCGCTGTCGGTTCTGGGTCTGGACTTCGTCCTGACCGTCATGATGTTCAGTATTTAGGAGAGCTTCATGCAGCGTTCCAGAAATGACGTGTGGGTGGGTTTGTTTGTGATGGTGGGCCTGGTCGCCATCCTTTTTCTGGCCCTCAAGTCAGCGAACCTGCTGAGCCTGAGCTTTCAGTCGGATTACCGTGTCACTGCCAAATTCGACAACATCGGCGGCCTGAAGCCCAAGGCGGCGGTCAAGAGCGCCGGCGTGGTGATTGGCCGCGTGGAGTCCATTGCCTTTGATGACAAGTCATTCCAGGCGAAAGTCACCCTGGCGCTGGAGAGCCGCTACGCCTTTCCGAAAGACAGCTCCCTGAAGGTTCTCACCAGTGGACTGCTGGGTGAACAGTACGTCGGCATCGAGGCGGGTGCGGACGAAAAGATGCTGGCGGCGGGCGACAGTCTGAGTTCGACACAGTCGGCCGTGGTGCTGGAAAACCTGATCGGCCAGTTCCTGTTCAACAAAGCGGCAGAGGGTGGCAGCGCGCCGGCCGGCAACAGCGCGACCCCAGTGGGAAAGAAGAAGTGAATACAGACTCGAACGCAGCGGGTTTTCGACCCTTTTTCCAGCGGTGTGGAATGTGGTTGGTGGCCGGCGCCGTCGCGCTGTTCCTGGCGGGTTGTGCCACCACCAGGCCAGGGGCCGACCCGCGCGATCCCTGGGAGCCCATGAACCGGGGCATTTTTGAGTTCAACGAAACCTTCGATGAAGTCGCCTTCAAACCTGTCGCCGTTGCCTACAAGGCCGTGACGCCCCGGCTGGTACGTTCCGGAGTCACCAATTTCTTCAACAACATGGGGGACGCCTGGTCGTTGGTGAACAACGTGCTTCAGGCCAAACCCAGGGGGGCTGTTGAAAGCTACTTCCGGATTCTCGTCAATACGTTTCTGGGACTGGGCGGCTTGCTGGATGTCGCCACTGACATTGGCATAGAGCCGCGCACGGAGGATCTTGGCCAGACCTTGGGGCTCTGGGGCATTCCGACCGGACCATACCTGGTGTTGCCGTTTTTCGGGCCTTCAAGCCTGCGCGATGCCATCGCCACGCCAGCCGACAGCTTTGGTTACCCGGTGACCTGGGTCAACCCGGTCAGCCTGCGCAACAGCCTGGCTGCACTGAACGCCGTTGACAAGCGCGCAAACTACCTGCGGGCGGGCGAAATGCTGGAAGAGTCCGCGCTCGACAAGTATGTGTTCAGCCGCGACGTTTTCCTGCAAAAGCGGCGCAACGATATTTTCGATGGATCACCGCCCCCGGAAGAGGAGACGGAGACGCCGCAAGCACCCGAAGCTCCCGCTGACAAGCCCTGAGACGTACATGGTGCAGGGGGTTTTTTTCGGCAGTCACCGCCCCGGTGCGCACTCCCGGACATAATTCAAGTCCTGCGGCGATGTCCGCGAGTCAGATCCCAGCATGAACCATCGCAATTTCCAATTTTTGTCCGGCCTTTTGAGCGCCTTCGTGGCGCTATTGGTGCTGCTTGCAGCGCCCGCAGCTTTCGCCGCGGACGAAGCGCCAGACGCCTTGATAAAGCGTCTGTCCACGGATGTCCTCGACACCATCAAGGCCGACAAATCCCTGCAGTCGGGCAATCTCCCGCAAGTGATCGCTTTGGTGGACAGCAAGATCATGCCCAACGTCGACTTCCAGCGCATGACTGCGTCGGCCGCCGGGCCCGCGTGGCGCAAGGCAACGCCCGAGCAGCAAAAGCGCCTGCAGGACGAATTCAAGATCCTGCTGGTGCGCACTTATGCCGGCGCCTTGGCGCAGGTCAGTGACCAGGAAGTGGCCATGAAGCCCTTGCGGGCGTCGCCCGAAGACAAGGAGCTGGTGGTGCGTACTGAAATAAGGGGCCGTGGCGAACCCATCCAGCTGGATTACCGGCTCGTGAAGACGCCCTCGCAGGGCGCAGGATGGAAGATCTACGACCTGAACGTGCTTGGGGTCTGGCTGGTCGATACCTACCGTGGCCAGTTCGCCCAGGAAATCAATGCCCGCGGCATGGACGGGCTGATCACGACGCTGGCTGAGCGGAACAAGGCCAACGCGAAGAAGGTCTGAAGGGTCTCCCGATGCTGGTCCTTCCCGCTGAATTGACGCTGCAGCAGGCCACGGCCTGCCTCGCGATGTTGCTTCAGGGTCTGCGTGCCCAGACCCAGTCCGAAGTGGTGGTCGATGCCAGCGCGCTGGTGCAGTTTGATTCGTCCGCCATCGCGGTCTTGCTGGCCTGCCGCAGGGAAAGTCTGGTTGCCGGAAAGTCGTTTGTGGTGCACGGACTCTCTGCCAAGCTGTTGCAATTGGCGGGACTTTATGGCGTTGCGGACCTGATGGTCACGGCGTCTTGAGCGGCGCCACCAGGCGGTCGGTTCGCGGCACCTTCGCCCGACGGCGCCCTCAGCCCTTAAAATCGGGGGCTTCCATGCCTGCCATCTCTTTTCAGTCTGTCACCAAGACCTTCCCGGCAGCCCGTGGCGGGACGGGGCAAGCCCTCAAAGCGCTCGATGACGTCAGCTTCAACATCGAAGAGGGCGAATTCTTCGGTTTGCTCGGGCCGAACGGCGCGGGAAAGACCACCCTGATCAGTATTCTGGCCGGCCTGTCGCGTGCGACCGGTGGTCGGGTGCTTGTGCAGGGACATGACGTGCAGGTCGATTACGCCCTGGCGCGGCGCCGGCTTGGCGTGGTGCCCCAGGAGCTGGTGTTCGACCCGTTTTTCAATGTGCGCGAGGCGCTTCGTTTCCAGTCGGGCTATTTCGGCGTCAAGCACAACGACGACTGGATCGACGAGTTGCTCGACAGCCTGGGACTGGCCGACAAGGCCAACGCCAACATGCGCCAGCTTTCGGGCGGCATGAAGCGACGCGTGCTGGTGGCCCAGGCGCTGGTGCACAAGCCGCCGGTGATCGTGCTGGACGAGCCGACGGCGGGCGTGGACGTGGAGTTGCGCCAGACCCTGTGGCAGTTCATTGCCAGGCTCAACAAGCAGGGCCATACCGTGCTTCTGACCACACACTACCTTGAAGAAGCCGAAGCGCTGTGCGGGCGGATCGCCATGCTCAAGCAGGGGCGGGTGGTGGCGTTGTCGAGAATGGTCGATCTGCTCAAGTCCGCTTCGAGCAATGTGCTTCGTTTCAAGATTGATAGCGAACTACCGCCATTTCTCGCTGGAAAGGCGCGAATTACAGGCCGGATTGTTCAACTTCCCGCCCACAATGCACGCGAGGTGGAACAGTACCTGGCTGCAATCCGAGAAGCCGGCCTGCAGGCCGAAGACATCGAGATCCGCAAGGCTGATCTCGAAGACGTGTTCCTGGACGTGATGGGCGGCAAGGCCTTGAGCGGCGACGGGCCACCCCTAGACGCGAAGGCCCTCTCGGGGGGCAGCGCAGTACGCGAAGCGACGAGCGTGGGGGCCTTGAGCGGCGACGGGCCGCCCCTAGACGCGAAGGCCCCCTCGGGGGGCAGCGCAGTACGCGAAGCGACGAGCGTGGGGGCCATTTCATGAGCGGCTGGCAAACCTTGTTGTTCAAGGAGGTGCTGCGCTTCTGGAAGGTCAGCTTCCAGACCGTGGCCGCGCCGGTTTTGACGGCCGTGTTGTACATGCTGATCTTCGGCCACGTTCTGGAAGACCATGTGAAGATCTTCGGGCAGGTGAGCTACACCGCGTTCCTGGTGCCAGGCCTTGTGATGATGAGCGTACTGCAGAACGCGTTTGCCAACAGCTCGTCGAGCCTGGTCCAGAGCAAGATCATGGGCAGCCTGGTATTCCTGCTGCTCACGCCGCTGTCGCACTGGAGCTGGTTCTTCGCCTACGTGGGCTCTTCGGTGGCCCGCGGACTGCTGGTGGGCCTCGGCGTGCTCGCCGCGACGTCATTTTTTGGCCTGCCCACGTTTGTCGCGCCGGTCTGGACGCTGTTGTTTGCCGTGCTGGGCGCGGCCCTGCTCGGCGCTCTGGGCGTGATCGCCGGCTTGTGGGCGGACAAGTTCGACCAGATGGCGGCTTTCCAGAACTTCATCATCATGCCGATGACTTTTCTCTCCGGCGTGTTCTATTCGATCCACTCACTCCCGCCGTTCTGGCAAGGAATCAGCCACCTGAACCCGTTTTTCTACATGATTGACGGGTTCCGCTTTGGCTTTTTCGGTGTCAGCGATGTATCGCCCTGGCTCAGCCTGGGCATTGTGGGAACGACACTGCTCGCCGTGAGCGCCATTGCCGTGCACTTGCTGCGCATCGGCTACAAGATCCGGGGCTGAAACCTGATGACTGCTGAAGAACTCAAATCCATCATTGCCGCGGGCCTGCCGTGCGAGCATCTCACTCTGGAGGGTGACGGGCGCCACTGGTATGCCACGATCGTTTCACCCGATTTCGAGGGCCGCCGCGCCATTGCGCGTCACCAGCGTGTCTATGCCACGCTGGGCGCCAGGATGCAGACAGACGAGGTTCATGCCCTGTCGATGAAAACCTATACGCCGGCCGAGTGGGCGGCCCTTCCCGCTGATGCCCGCTGATTTCAGCTGATCTGCCCAACACCTGACGTTTCATGGACAAACTCATCATTCGCGGGGGTCGCCAGCTACGTGGCGAGGTCCTGATCTCCGGCGCCAAGAACGCCGCACTGCCCGAGCTGTGCGCCGCCCTGCTGACTTCGGAGCCGGTCACGCTGACCAATGTGCCCCGGCTGCAGGACGTGGCCACGATGCGTCGCCTGCTGGACAACATGGGGGTCAAGACCCAGACCCGCGGTGAACGCGGCGGCATGACGCTGCACGCCGCCAGCCCCATCAACCCCGAGGCGCCCTACGAACTGGTCAAGACCATGCGCGCTTCGGTCCTGGCGCTGGGGCCCCTGCTCGCGCGCTTTGGCGAAGCGACTGTGTCGCTGCCGGGGGGGTGCGCGATTGGCTCTCGCCCGGTGGACCAGCACATCAAGGGCTTGCAGGCCATGGGGGCGGAGATCACGGTCGAGCATGGCTACATGATCGCCCGTTTGCCTGAAGGCCGGACGCGACTCAAGGGGGCACGCATTACCACCGACATGGTGACGGTGACCGGCACCGAAAATTTCCTGATGGCCGCATCGCTGGCCGAGGGTGAAACGGTTCTGGAAAACGCTGCCCAGGAACCTGAAATTGCCGACCTGGCCGAAATGCTCATCAAGATGGGCGCGAAGATCGAAGGCCACGGCACCAGCCGGATCCGTGTCCAGGGTGTTGAAAGACTGCACGGCTGCGAACATGCGGTGGTGGCGGACCGCATCGAGGCCGGCACTTTCCTTTGTGCGGTGGCCGCCGCGGGTGGCGATGTCGTGTTGCGCCACGGGCGGGCCGACCATCTGGACGCCGTCATTGACAAACTGCTCGAAGCCGGCGTCAACATCACCGACCTCGGATCAGAGGGCATTCGCGTCCAGGCCGCAGCACCGGCATTTGACTACCTGCAGGCCATCAGCTTCCGGACCACCGAGTACCCCGGTTTCCCGACGGACATGCAGGCCCAGTTCATGGCGCTCAATTGCATTGCGCAGGGTGTCAGCAAGGTGACCGAGACGATTTTCGAAAACCGTTTCATGCACGTCAATGAACTGGTGCGCCTGGGAGCGCACATCCAGATCGACGGCAAGGTGGCGGTGGTCGAGGGCGTGCGGGCCCTGTCGGGGGCTACCGTGATGGCGACCGACCTGCGCGCCTCGGCCAGCCTGGTGATCGCCGGACTGGTGGCCGAGGGCGAGACGGTCGTGGACCGCATCTACCACCTGGACCGCGGCTACGACCAGATGGAAGCCAAACTGCGCGGCATCGGCGCGGATATCGAGCGAATCAAATGACCGGCAAATTGATCACCATTGCGCTCTCAAAGGGCCGCATCTTCGAAGAAACCCTGCCCCTGCTCAGGGCCGCCGGCATCGAGGTGCTGGACGATCCGGAAAAATCCCGCAAGCTGATCCTGGACACCGATCAGCCTGGCATTCGCGTGCTGGTGGTGCGCGCCACGGATGTGCCCACGTATGTGCAATACGGTGGGGCCGATCTGGGCATCACCGGCAAGGACACTCTGCTGGAGCATGGCAGCGACGGCCTGTACCAGCCGCTGGACCTGCAAATTGCGAAATGCCGTATCAGCGTGGCCGTGCGTGCCGACTTTGACTACGCCTGCGCGGTCAGACAGGGCTCACGCCTGCGCGTCGCGACCAAGTACGTGGCGATCGCACGGGAGTTCTTTGCCGCCAAGGGCGTTCATGTCGATTTGATCAAGCTCTACGGCAGCATGGAGCTGGCGCCACTGACCGGCCTGGCCGATGCCATCGTGGACCTGGTGTCCACCGGCAACACGCTCAAGGCCAACCATCTGGTCGAGGTCGAGCGCATCATGGACATCAGTTCGCGCCTGGTCGTGAACCAGGCTGCGCTCAAGCTGAAGCAGGCGCCTATTCGCGCCATCATCGATGCATTTGCCCGCGCGATCGAAAAGCCCTGACTGTCATGACCCTGACCGCCACCCCCGTCCGTCTTTCAACCGTCGATGCCACGTTCGAGGCCGATTTCGAAGCGCGGTTGCACTGGTCAGCCGATGCCGATGCGGCCATCGAACAGCGCGTTGCCGAGATCCTGGCCGACGTGCGGCAGCGCGGCGACGCGGCGGTGCTGGAGTACACCCTGCGCTTTGATGGTTTGAGTGCTGCATCGATGCAGGCGCTGGAGCTGACGCAGAGTGAACTGAAGGTGGCTTTCGATTCGCTGCCCGGTGCGCAAAAGGCTGCTCTCGAAGCTGCCGCCCGGCGGGTGCGCGGCTACCACGAGGCCCAGAAGAAGGCCACGGGCGAGAGCTGGAACTACCGCGACGAAGACGGCACTTTTCTGGGGCAGAAAGTCACGCCGCTGGACCGCGTGGGCATCTACGTGCCCGGCGGCAAGGCGGCGTATCCGTCGAGCGTGCTGATGAACGCGATTCCTGCACACGTGGCCGGCGTGCGTGAAATCATCATGGTGGTCCCCACACCTCGAGGTGAGAAGAATGCGCTGGTGCTGGCGGCCGCTTATGTGGCCGGCGTGACGCGCGCCTTCACGATGGGCGGCGCGCAGGCCGTGGCCGCGCTGGCCTATGGCACCGCCACCATTCCTAAGGTGGACAAGATCACCGGCCCCGGCAACGCCTACGTGGCCAGCGCCAAGAAGCGCGTGTTTGGCACCGTGGGCATCGACATGATCGCCGGCCCCAGTGAAATCCTGGTGCTGGCCGACGGCAGCACGCCCGCCGACTGGGTGGCGATGGACCTGTTCAGCCAGGCCGAGCACGATGAACTCGCGCAGAGCATCCTCCTGTGCCCGGATGCGGCCTACATTGACGCGGTGCAGGCCGCCATCGACCGCCTGCTGCCTGCGATGCCGCGGCGCGCCATCATTGCCAAGTCGCTCAGTGATCGGGGGGCCCTGATCCACACCCGGAGCATGGTAGAAGCCTGCGAGATCAGCAACCGTATCGCGCCCGAACACCTCGAGGTCTCCAGCCGCGAACCGCACCGCTGGGAGCCGCTGCTTCGGCACGCCGGGGCGATTTTCCTCGGGGCCTACACCAGCGAGAGCCTGGGGGACTACTGTGCGGGACCGAACCATGTTCTGCCCACCTCCGGCACGGCGCGCTTCAGCTCGCCACTGGGTGTTTACGACTTCCAGAAGCGCAGCAGCCTGATCGAAGTCAGCGAAGCCGGCGCGCAGGTACTCGGCCTGATTGCAGCGGAACTGGCTTACGGCGAAGGCCTGCAGGCCCACGCGCGTGCCGCTGAATTGCGGCTGACCCAGGTGCCGCCGATGCGGGAGAACAGATGACGGCTGTCAGCCCCCAACTCATGCAACGGATCCGGCAGGATGTGCAGTCCATGCACGCCTACGCCATCCAGGATTCGGTCGGCATGGTCAAACTGGATGCCATGGAGAACCCCTATGCCTTGCCGCATGCGTTGCAGGTCGAACTGGGGCAACGCCTTGGCGCGCTGGCGCTGAACCGCTACCCGGACGGCCGGGTGAACGACCTGCGCGCCGCACTGGCGAGCTACGCCGGTATGCCGAAGGATTTCGACATCATGCTGGGCAATGGCTCGGACGAGTTGATTTCGCTGCTCGCAATGGCCTGCGACGTGCCACCGAGCGAAGCGAGTCACGGCAAGCCTTCGTCGATCCTCGCGCCGGTACCGGGCTTTGTGATGTACGCGATGAGCGCGCAACTGCAGGGTCTTGCCTTCCATGGTGTGCCCTTGACTGCCGACTTCGAGCTGGACGAGGCGGCCATGCTGGCGGCGATCGAAACGCACCGACCTTCCATCGTTTACCTGGCTTACCCCAATAACCCGACAGCCAATCTCTGGGATGACGCGGTGATCGAGCGGATCATCGAGGCGCAAGGCGCGCAGGGCGGCCTGGTCGTGATGGACGAGGCCTACCAGCCCTTCGCCAGCAAGAGCTACATCGACCGCATCACCCGTCATCACCACGTGCTGCTGATGCGCACCTTGTCCAAGTTCGGCCTGGCTGGTGTGCGCCTAGGCTACATGATGGGCCCCAAGGCGCTGATCGCCGAGATCGACAAGGTTCGCCCGCCCTACAACATCAGCGTGCTGAACTGCGAGTGCGCGCTGTTCGCGATCGAGCATGCCGACGTGTTCGCTGTGCAGGCAGCCGAGCTGCGCATACAGCGCGGCCTGTTGCTCGATGCGCTGTGCCAGCTGCCCGGCGTCCACGCCTTCAAGAGCGAGGCCAACATGATCCTCGTGCGGGTGCCTGATGCCGCCAGAACCTTCGCGGGCCTGCGCGAGCGCAAGGTCCTGGTCAAGAACGTTTCTAAAATGCATCCGCTGCTGGGCAATTGCCTGCGCCTCACGGTTGGCACTGCCGACGAAAATTCGCAGATGCTGGCCGCACTGAAAGCCTCCTTATGACATCCACCGCACCGCGCACCGCTGAGGTCTCCCGCAACACGGCCGAGACAAAGATCACCGTGAAAGTGAATCTGGACGGAACCGGGCAGTCCAGGCTGTCCACCGGCATCGGCTTTTTCGATCACATGCTCGACCAGATCGCGCGCCACGGGCTGATCGACCTGGACATCCAGGCCGATGGTGACTTGCATATCGACGGCCATCACACCGTGGAAGACGTTGGCATCTCGCTCGGCCAGGCCGTGGCACTGGCCGTGGGCGACAAAAAGGGCATTCGCCGCTACGGCCATGCCTATGTGCCGCTGGATGAGGCGCTGAGCCGGGTCGTGATCGATTTTTCCGGGCGCCCTGGCCTGGTCATGCACGTGCCCTTCAAGAGCGGCATGATCGGCACCTTTGACAGCCAGCTGGCGTTCGAGTTCTTCCAGGGCTTCGTGAACCATGCATTCGTCACGCTGCACATTGACAACCTGAAGGGCGAAAATGCCCACCATCAGGCGGAAACGGTGTTCAAGGCTTTCGCGCGAGCCTTGCGTGCCGCGCTGGAGCTTGATCCGAGATCGGTGGGCACCATTCCGTCCACCAAGGGCTCCCTGTAGCCAATTGATGAATGAAATCGGCATCAGTCCAGCGTGAAAAGGCAGTAGTTTGCTATGAATAGAATAGTGAACACGGTGGCTGTCGTCGACTATGGGATGGGCAACCTGCGTTCGGTGGCTCAGGCGGTGATCCATGCTGCGCTGGATACAGGCGTCAACGTGGTCATCACGTCCAGCCCGCAACAGGTGCTCGACGCTGACCGTGTCGTCCTGCCGGGGCAGGGCGCCATGCCGGATTGCATGCGCGAACTGCGTGAGTCGGGCCTTCTGGCGTCGGTCCTCGACGCGGCCGCGAAGAAACCCCTGTTTGGCGTGTGCGTGGGGATGCAGATGCTGCTGGACCACAGTGCGGAAGGAAACACACCGGGACTGGGGCTGATCCCCGGCGAGGTTCTCAAGTTTGAGCTGGCGGGGCAAATCCAGCCGGACGGCAGCCGCTACAAAGTGCCCCAGATGGGATGGAACCAGGCGTTCCAGAAGCACCCGGGCCGCCATCCCGTCTGGGGGGAAGTGCCTGACGCCAGCTGGTTCTATTTCGTGCACAGTTTCTATGCGCATCCGTCAGATGCGCGCCACAGTGTGGGCGAGGCGGACTATGGTGGCCGCTTTGCTGCCGCGATTGCGCGCGATAATATTTTCGCGACCCAGTTTCATCCTGAAAAAAGCGCCAGGCAGGGCTTGGCCCTGTATCGCAATTTCCTGCACTGGAATCCCTGATTTCCTGCATCTTTTCCGTTGTTCACGGCGTCATGCCCCACTGACATGATCTTGATTCCCGCGATTGATCTCAAAGACGGCCACTGCGTGCGCCTCAAACAAGGCGACATGGACCAGTCCACCACCTTTGGTGAGGACCCGGCGGCGATGGCGCTGAAGTGGGTGGAGCAGGGCGCGCGGCGCTTGCATCTGGTGGACCTGAACGGCGCCTTCGCCGGCAAGCCGCAGAACTACGCCGCGATCAAGTCGATCCTCAAGGCCGTCGGCGACGACATCCCGGTGCAGCTCGGCGGCGGCATCCGCGACCTCGACACCATCGAAAAATACATCGACGGCGGCCTGCGCTACGTGATCATCGGCACTGCCGCGGTGAAGAACCCGGGTTTCCTGAAGGATGCCTGCACCGCGTTCGGCGGGCACATCATCGTCGGCCTCGATGCCAAAGACGGCAAGGTGGCTACCGACGGCTGGAGCAAGCTCACCCGTCACGAGGTGGTGGACCTGGCGCGCAAGTTCGAGGACTGGGGCGTCGAATCCATCATCTACACCGACATCGGCCGTGACGGCATGCTCTCGGGCATCAACGTCGAGGCCACGGTCCGGCTGGCGCAGGCGCTGACGATTCCCGTGATTGCGTCTGGCGGCTTGTCCACCATGGACGACATCGACCAGCTTTGTGCGGTGGAACCCGAGGGCGTCGAGGGCGTGATCTGCGGCCGCGCAATCTACTCGGGTGATCTGGACTTCGCGCTGGCCCAGCGACGCGCTGACGAACTGAATGGCTGAGCGCACAGCGCCAGCGCCATCAGCGCTGCCGCCAACGCGCACTGTCAGTTCCCGGCCGGCCCTTGCGGCCCCTTGCCTGGAAAACCGTCTGTTTCAGGGCCAGCCCTGCCTCCACCTGCGGTTGCCCTGCGGCGATGCGGTCACCGTTGCGTTGTATGGCGCGCACGTGATGTCCTGGGTGTCCGCCGGACGGGAGCGCCTTTACCTCAGTCCCAAGGCGGTGTTTGACGGCCGGTCGGCCATTCGCGGCGGTGTGCCGGTGTGTTTCCCCCAGTTCAACCAGCGAGGCCCGTTGCCCAAGCACGGTTTTGCGCGAAACCTGCGGTGGTCCCAGGTGCCAGCGCGCGGCAGCGTCCCCGACGGCGCAAACCAGACCGCCGCTGCCGGTTCAGGCGACATTGCCCATCTCAGCCTGCGCCTTCACGACAGTGAATTCACCCGCGCCCTCTGGCCCCATTCCTTCGAGGCCACACTGACCGTGCAGCTTGAGCCCGGCAGCCTGCAGATCAAGCTGCAGGCATGCAACGCCGATGACAAGCCGCTGCTTTTCACCGGCGCGCTGCACAGCTACCTGGCCGTGGACGACATCGCGGCCACGCGGCTCGGCGGCCTGCAGGGTCAATCGGGCTGGGACGCCCTGACCGATCAAATCGGCGAGGTCAGCGGCGAAATCCGTTTCAACGGCGAGTTCGACCGGGTCTATGGCACCAGGTCGACGCCATTGACCTTGCACGCCGGCACGCACCGCCTGCAGATCACACAAAGCGCCAGCTTCGCCGACACTGTGGTCTGGAATCCCGGCGCAGCGCTGTGCGGCCGGCTGACCGACATGCCCGCCAACGGCTTTGCCCGGATGTTGTGCGTCGAGGCGGCCCAGGTGATGACGCCGATCGAAGTCAGGCCGGGCGATACCTGGGCGGGTTGGCAGCACTTCACCGTGCTTTGACATCGGGCGCCACACCCCGATCCAGCGGGATGTCTGCCGCTGCCGGCAACCTACAATCCCGCCATGCTTGCCAAACGAATCATTCCTTGCCTTGACGTGACCGGGGGCCGCGTGGTCAAGGGTGTCAATTTCGTCGAGTTGCGTGACGCGGGCGACCCGGTGGAGATCGCTGCACGCTACAACGACCAGGGCGCTGATGAACTCACCTTTCTCGACATCACCGCCACCAGCGACGGTCGCGACCTGATCCTGCACATCATTGAGGCCGTGGCCAGCCAGGTGTTCATTCCATTGACTGTGGGCGGCGGGGTGCGCAGCGTCGAGGACGTGCGCCGCCTGCTCAATGCCGGCGCCGACAAGACCAGCTTCAATTCGGCGGCCATCGCGAATCCACAGGTGATCCGCGACGCCTCGGCCAAGTACGGTGCCCAATGCATCGTGGTGGCCATCGACGCCAAGCGCCGCTTTGGCGACGACATGCTCGACCGCGGCGAAGGCTGGGACGTCTACAGCCACGGCGGGCGCAAGAACACCGGCCTGGATGCGGTGGCTTGGGCCCGGCAGATGGCTGAACACGGCGCCGGCGAGATCCTGCTGACCAGCATGGACCGCGACGGCACCAAGGCGGGATTCGACCTCGAACTCACGCGCGCGGTGAGCGACGCCATCAGCGTGCCGGTGATTGCCTCAGGGGGCGTGGGCACGCTGGACCATCTGGCCGATGGCATCCAGACCGGTGGCGCGGACGCAGTGCTGGCGGCCAGCATCTTTCACTATGGCGAGTTCACGGTGGCCCAGGCCAAGGCGCGCATGGCCGAACGCGGGATTCCGGTGCGGATTTAAGGCGATTCTGGCGCTTACCCAGCGCCAGATGGACACAATCAGCTCTCAAAATTGAAGTGCCCTGAAATCATTGACAATTCCTCCATGAAATGGCTCGACGATGTGAAATGGGACGCCCAGGGGCTGGTCCCCGTCATTGCGCAGGAAGCTGCCACGGGCGATGTGCTGATGTTTGCCTGGATGAACCGCGAGGCGTTGCAGAAGACCGCCGAACTTGGCCGGGCCGTGTATTTCAGCCGCTCACGCGGCAGGCTCTGGTACAAGGGCGAGGAATCCGGCCACATGCAAACGGTGCACGACATCCGGCTGGACTGCGACAACGACGTGGTGCTGCTCAAGGTCACCCAGCTCGGGCATGATCCCGGCATCGCCTGCCATACCGGCCGCCACAGCTGTTTCTTCCAACGGTATGACGATGGGGGCTGGAAAGTCACCGAGCCGGTATTGAAAGACCCTGAATCCATCTACAGATAGCCTCCATGTCCCCCCAAGATTCAATGGCACGAAATGCCGAAGACGCGCTGGCACGGCTGGCCGCGGTCATCGAGAGCCGCAAGGTCGCCAATGGTGGCGATCCGGAAAAAAGCTATGTCGCCCGCCTGCTGCACAAGGGCCCGGACGCCTTCCTGAAAAAGATTGGCGAGGAAGCCACCGAGGTGGTCATGGCCGCCAAGGATGCGGACCACGGCGCGGACAAGACCAGGATCGTCGGTGAAGTGGCCGATCTGTGGTTTCACTCCATGATCGCGCTGGCCCATTACGGGCTGACGCCTGCTGACGTGGTGGCCGAGCTGGAGCGTCGCGAAGGCACCAGTGGCATCGAGGAAAAGGCCTTGCGCAAGGCCAAGGCGCGGGAGGGTCTGGAGTGAACGACGAACAACTTGATTCGCTGAAAACGGTCAGCTGGGTCAGCTACATTCTGCACCTGATCGTGGCAGTGGGCGCTGTGGTGCCGGGTGCCCAAGCGGGCATTGCACTCTTGATCGTGGCGCTGGTGATCGACCTGGTCAAGAAAGGCGACGCTGAAGGCAGCTGGATGGCCTCGCACTTCAGTTACCGCATCCGCACCGTGCTCTGGGCCGGCGTGCTGTACGTTTTGACTTTTCCGCTGTTCCTGCTGCTTTACCTGCCGGGCGCCATCGCGTGGGCGGTCATCTCGATCTGGTTCCTGTACCGCATCGTCAACGGCATGGTTCGCATGAACAAAGACTTGCCCATGGAGTCCTGAGCCGTGCCCGAGACGTTACAAACCGCCGAACGCGACCCGCACTGCATCTTCTGCAAGATCATCGCGGGGGAAATCCCCTCCAAAAAGGTCCATGAAGACGACGAGCTGTTCGTTTTTCATGACATTCACCCTTGGGCGCCCGTGCATTTCCTGATGGTGCCGAAGCTGCATCTGGTGTCGCTGGCCCATGCCGGGCCGGAACATGCTGGCTTGCTGGGGCGGATGATGGCGCTGGCCCCGAAGCTGGCGCTGGAGCAGGGTTGCCGGGCTTACCCCGAGGGTGGATTCCGCCTGGTGGTGAACACGGGGGCGCAGGGCGGGCAGGAAGTGCATCATCTGCACATGCACGTGCTGGGTGGCCCGCGGCCTTGGCTGAAGGGTTGAATCTCCCGCGCTGGCGGGGAAGTTGTTCCAGCGGATTAAAATCGTCTATCTTCGTTAGGAGTTATTCATGGGTTCATTTTCAATCTGGCACTGGCTCGTCGTTCTGTTGATCGTGGTGTTGGTGTTTGGCACCAAGAAGCTCAAGAACATGGGCACTGATCTGGGCGGCGCCGTCAAGGGCTTCAAGGACGGCATGAAGGACGGCGGCGCGGCCCCTGAGGAAAAGCCCGCCACGCCGGTCGCCAATCAGGTCAGTGGTGCGGCAGCCGCCGAGAAAAACACCATCGATGTTGAAGCCAAGACCAAATCGTGATCTGCCGCGTGTTGATTGAGCGCACGTGATTGATCTCGCCATCTCCAAGATCGCGCTGATCGGCGCGGTGGCGCTGATCGTGATCGGCCCGGAGAAATTGCCCCGAGTGGCTCGAACCGTGGGCACGCTGCTGGGCAAGGCGCAGCGCTATGTGGCGGATGTGAAGGCCGAGGTCAACCGCTCCATGGAGCTCGACGAGCTCAAGAAGATGAAGGAGACCATGGAAGGGGCTGCACGTGACGTCGAGCAGACCATCCAGACCGGCGCGGCCGATTTCGAAAAGCAGTGGTCCGAAACGACCGATGGATTGAATTCGAACAGCCTGGGCTCGACTTGGGAGCCGCCGCTGCCCGCATACAAACACCCCAAGAAGAAATGGCGCCTCAAGCAAGGCGCCACGCCCCAGTGGTACAAGGCGCGGGCCGGGGTTCGTACCAAGGCTCTTTCCGGAGCGGCACGCGTGGCGCGCTATCGCCCGCAGAAATTCAACTAGGACGCCCAGCCGGCCGGCGGGCCCCACAGCCCGGCAGGGTCAGGCTCCATCACCTCCAACATGTCAGACCCCCAGAAAAAACCTGAAGACGAACTCGCCGGGACCGAGCAACCTTTCGTGCAGCACCTTGTGGAGTTGCGCGACCGGTTGGTCAAGATCATCATCGCCATTGCTGTCGCTGCGGTTGCCCTCTCTGTTTTTCCGGGGCCCGGCCCGCTCTATGACCTGCTGGCCGCGCCGCTGATTTCGACACTGCCCTCCGGCGCCACCCTGATTGCCACGTCGGTGATTTCCCCTTTCATGGTGCCGCTGAAGATCCTGCTGATGACAGCATTTATGCTGGCGCTGCCCGTGGTGCTGTACCAGGCTTGGGCTTTCGTGGCACCGGGCCTGTATTCGCATGAGAAAAAGCTGGTGTTTCCGCTGGTGGTCTCCAGCACGCTGCTGTTCTTTGTGGGCGTGGCTTTCAGCTACTTCTTCGTGTTCGGCCAGGTGTTCAAGTTCATTCAGGGGTTTGCGCCGAAAAGCATCACGGCGGCCCCGGATATCGAGGCTTACCTGAGCTTTGTGCTGACCATGTTCTTCGCGTTCGGACTCGCGTTCGAAGTGCCGGTCGTCGTCGTCATCCTGGCGCGAATGGGCATCGTGACGGTTCAGAAGCTGAAGGACTTTCGCGGCTATTTCGTGGTGCTGGCGTTCATCATCGCCGCGATCGTGACGCCGCCCGATGTGGTGTCACAACTGGCCTTGGCCATTCCGATGTGCCTGCTGTATGAACTGGGCATCTGGGCCGCGCAGATTGTCAACAAGCACACCCGGGCGCCTGACGCTGAAGCCGGCACGGAGCCCTCCTGAGCCGATAGCGCATTAAAAACAGGCTATTCCAGCGTCAATCGGACGCTGCTTGCTACATGATTCGTAGCAATCAGTTACCTGGCGGGAGCGCGGGGGCGGGGGCGCAAGCCGGGTGCCACATCGAGCTCCATCTTTTCGTCGCGGCGTAGCAGGCTGAACCGGGCCGGAATGCCGGGTTTGAGCGACGCCACCTGCGACAACAACTCGCTGACAGTGGTGACGTTCTTGCCAGCCACCCTCGTAATGACGTCTCCGGGCTTGATGCCCGCCAGCGCCGCCGGCCCGTTTTGCAGCACGCCCGTGATGATCACGCCGGAAGTGGCTTTCACGCCGAAGGTTTCGGCCAGCTCCGGCGACAGGTCATTTGGTTCCACGCCGATCCAGCCTCTGGAGACCTGACCCTCCTTGACAATGCTTTCCAGCACCATTTTTGCGGTGGACACCGGAATCGCGAACCCGATTCCCATGCTGCCGCCGGAACGCGAATAGATCGCGGTGTTGATGCCCATGAGGTGGCCATTCACATCGACCAGCGCACCGCCCGAGTTGCCAGGGTTGATGGCGGCGTCGGTCTGGATGAAGTTCTCGAAAGTGTTGATGCCGAGCTGGTTGCGCCCCAGCGCGCTCACGATGCCGCCGGTGACGGTCTGGCCCACGCCAAACGGATTGCCGATCGCCAGTACATGGTCGCCCACCGACAGCGCGTCCGAATTGCCCAGCACGATCACGGGCAGCTTGTCCAGCTCGATCTTGAGGATGGCCAGGTCCGAGTCTGGATCGGTGCCAATCACCTTGGCCTTGGTCCGACGGCTGTCATTGAGGATCACCTCGATCTCATCGGCGCCTTCGATGACATGATTGTTGGTCATGATGTAGCCCGACGGACTGACGATGACGCCGCTGCCCAGTCCCGCCTGGGGCTGGTCGCCCTGATCGCCAAAGAAGAACCGGAACCACGGGTCACCGCTGTGGGGATTCTTTTCCGCCGCCTTGCTGGTGTTGATGCTCACCACGGCCGGTGAGGCCCGTTTTGCCGCAGGACTGTAGCTGCCAGCCGGTACGACTCCCGCGCCGCCCGCTGGCGCCTCGATGACAGCGACCGCGCCGCCCAGGGTCGGGCGCATGTCCATCCATTCGGGTTTGAGAGTACCGACGACGAAATACGCTGCAAGCAGCACCGTGACGGTTTGGGAAAAAAGCAGCCAGAGACGTTTCATTCGGGGTAGCCGTGTTGGGCCCGGGCGGGCGCAGGGCAAATTGTAGGCGGGGAGGTCGATGGACGCCGACGCCGCTACGGTGGCACCGGTAAATTCAGGGACAATGATTGCATGAGTTCCGATCCGAGCCCCGAGTCGCCCCGTGCAGGCATTGCCCGCGAAGAGGTGCTGCAGGCATTTGACGTGCTACTGCAACCCGAGCGCTTCAAGGATTACGGCCCCAACGGCCTTCAGGTGGAGGGCAAGCCTTTCATCCGCAAGATCGTTTCGGGTGTCACTGCCAGCAGGGCGTTGATTGAGGCGGCGATTGCGGCCCAGGCCGACGCGGTCTTTGTCCACCATGGCCTGTTCTGGCGCGGGCAGGACGGGCGTGTCACCGGTTGGATGAAGCAGCGCCTGGCCCTGTTGCTGGCGCACGATATCAACCTTTTCGCCTACCACCTTCCGCTGGACGCACATCCAGTGCTGGGGAATAACGCCCAACTGGGTGACGTCCTGGGTTTGAGTGCGGAAGGACGTTTCGGCGATCAGGATCTTGGTTTTCTGGGAGGCTGGACGGATGGGCGGGAGCCCGTCACGGCGCAGACGCTGGCGAGCCATCTGGAAAAAAGGCTCCGCCGACCGGTTGTCAGCGTCATTGGCTCGCAGGATGCGATCAAAAGAGTGGCTTGGTGCAGTGGGGGAGCGCAGGGCTATTTCGAGGCCGCCATCGCTTCGGGCGCCCAAGCCTTCATCACGGGCGAAATTTCCGAACCCCAGGCGCATCTAGCACGGGAATGTGGCGTGAGCTTCCTTGCTTGCGGGCACCATGCGACCGAACGCTATGGCGCGCCTGCCGTCGCGGGCCACGTGGCGGCGCAACTCGGACTCTCCCACGCGTTCATTGACATCGAGAACCCCGCCTGAATGCTCAATACCCCAGTCTCCACCTCGACGGTACGGCCCATCGCCATCACCCAGGGTGATCCTGCCGGCATTGGACCGGAGATCATCGCCAAGGCTTTCCGCGATGCGCCCGCCGCCACCGCCGGCTGCTTCGTCGCTGGCGACGTGGCCACACTGCGTCGCGCGGTGGCATGCATCAGTGGCCCGGGACAGCCGGGTGTGCCGGTCGCATTGATTGAATCACCCGACGAGGCACTGACCGTGCCGCCCCGCTGTATTCCGGTGCTTCAGGTGCCGCCGCCTGCGCCACTGGTCGGCTTCGGGAAAGTCAGCGGTTTGGCTGGAAAAATCGCCGCGCAATGCGTGGTGTGGGCGGCCCGGGCGGCCCTGCGCGGCGAGATTGCCGCGCTGGTGACGGCGCCATTGCACAAGGAAGCCCTGAAGAGTGCCGGCGTGCCGTTTCCCGGGCATACGGAGCTGTTGCAGGCCGAGGCCGCCGCTTTCTTGGGCAAGTCCCTGGCGGAAGTTCCCGTTCGAATGATGCTGGCCAACGACGAGCTGCGCACGGTGCTGGTAAGCATTCATGTCTCGTTGCGCGACGCGATCGAGGCGGTCACTTTCGAAAATGTCTTGCAGACTGTGCACATCACGCACGAATCAGTGGGTGCCGTACTGCAGCGGGTGCCACGGATCGGTCTGGCCGGACTCAACCCGCATGCGGGTGAAGGCGGCCTGTTTGGCCGTGAAGAGATCGACATCCTTGCGCCCGCCGTTGCGGCAGCACGCGGCGCGGGAATGGATGTTTACGGCCCGTTTGCCCCTGACACTGTGTTCATGCGGGCGCGCGCCACCCCGGGGCATCCGGGGGAGTTTGATGTGGTGGTCGCGATGTACCACGACCAGGGGCTGATTCCCGTCAAATACCACGGTGTCGAACAAGGCGTGAACGTCACATTGGGGTTGCCCCTGGTGCGCACCAGTCCGGACCACGGCACGGCGTTTGATATTGCAGGCACGGGACGCGCTGACCCTTCAAGCCTGATCCAGGCCATCCACATGGCGCGTCAGCTGAAGGCATGAAAAAGCCCGCCTCCCTAAGAGGGGCGGGCCAGACCGACGAAAAAGCCGGTAGCCGTCGGGAACTACTTCCTGAGGTTGTCGCGGATTTCCCTCAACAGCAACACGTCTTCCGGCGTCGGGGCCGGTGCGGCGGGCGGAGCCTCTTTTTTCAGTCGGTTGATTTGTTTGACCATCATGAAAATGATGAATGCAAGGATTGCAAAGTTGACCGCGACAGTGATGAAGTTGCCGTATGCGAAGACAGGTATCCCCGCTTTCTTGAGCGCATCCAGCGTGGTTCCCGTGCCGGCGGGGACGTTGCCCAGCACCACAAACAGGTTGGAGAAATCCAGCTTGCCAAAAATAGCACCCACCAGCGGCATGATCAGGTCCGTCACGACGGAATCGACAATCTTGCCGAAGGCGCCGCCGATGATCACGCCAACGGCAAGGTCCATCACATTGCCCTTGACCGCGAACTCCTTGAATTCAGACATCATTCCCATCGTGAGCACTCCGCTTTTTGTAGAAGCGGTCAAGTATTCATGAGGAGGCCCGAATGTCAAGTGCCCGCCGTGGCTGGCACCGGAAAAGCCCTGAAATGGCCGATGCGGTCAGCTACAATCACGGGTTGACCCTGATACAGAACGCATTCTTGAGGATTCCCATGAGTGACACCCCAATCAACAACAGCAAACGGACGTGGATCATCGCGTCCGGATGCGCCGGCGCCGTAGGCGGTATCGCTGCCGCCGTCCCCTTTGTCAGCAGCATGCTGCCGTCCGAAAAAGCCAAGGCGGCTGGCGCGGCCGTGGAAGCGGACATTTCTGGAATCAAACCGGGCGAAAAGCTCACCGTGGAATGGCGCGGCAAGCCGGTATGGATCGTGCGCCGCACGCCCGAACAACTGGCCGCGCTGCCCAAACTTGACCCACAGTTGGCGGACCCTCTGTCCCTGCGCAAGCCGAGTGAGACGCCGGAATATGCGCGCAATGGCTGGCGTTCGCGCAAGCCCGAAATCTTCGTCGCCGTGGGCATCTGCACGCACCTGGGTTGTTCACCTTCTGACAAGTTCAATCCCGGACCTCAACCGTCGTTGCCGGACGACTGGCAAGGTGGCTTCTTCTGCCCCTGTCACGGCTCCACTTTCGATATGGCCGGTCGGGTCTTCAAGAACGTGCCCGCACCCGATAATCTGGAAGTGCCCCCCTATATGTTCCTCTCTGACAGCAAGCTGCTGATCGGTGAAGACAAGAAGGCTTGAGGAGGACGACCATGGCTGAATTCAAGGAAATTTCCCCCAACGCCAACGGTGGCGAGAAACTCATGAACTGGGTCGACAACCGATTCCCGGCGACCAAGCTCTTCAAAGAGCACATGAGTGAGTACTACGCGCCAAAAAATTTCAATATCTGGTACATCTTCGGATCCCTCTCGCTTCTGGTGCTGGTGATCCAGATCGTCACCGGCATCTTTCTGGTGATGCACTACAAGCCCGATGCTGCGCTGGCCTTTGGATCTGTCGAGTACATCATGCGCGATGTCCCGTGGGGTTGGCTGATTCGCTACATGCACTCCACCGGCGCGTCGGCATTCTTCGTGGTGGTGTACCTGCACATGTTCCGCGGCTTGATGTATGGAAGCTACCGCAAGCCGCGCGAACTGGTCTGGCTGTTCGGCTGTGCCATTTTCCTGGCGCTGATGGCGGAAGCCTTCATGGGCTACCTGCTGCCCTGGGGTCAAATGTCATTCTGGGGTGCCCAGGTGATTGTCAACCTGTTCTCGGCCATTCCTTTTATCGGCCCGGATCTGGCGCTTCTGATTCGCGGCGATTTCGTCGTTGGCGACGCCACGCTGAATCGCTTCTTCGCCTTCCACGTGATTGCCGTGCCATTGGTCCTGCTGGGCCTGGTGGTCGCGCACATCATTGCGCTGCATGAAGTGGGCTCGAACAACCCCGACGGTATTGAAATCAAGGCCAACAAAGGTCCGGATGGTGTCCCGCTGGATGGCATCCCTTTTCATCCCTATTACTCCGTGCACGACATCTTCGCAGTCAGCATGTTCCTGTTTGTATTTACCGCCATCGTCTTCTTTGCGCCGGAGATGGGGGGGTATTTTCTCGAGTACAACAACTTCATTCCGGCAGACCCTTTCCAGACGCCGCTTCACATCGCGCCGGTCTGGTATTTCACTCCTTTCTACACTTTGCTGCGCGCAGTGACGAGTGAAATGATGTACGTGCTGATCGCCTGTGTGGTGGTGGGTACGGCTCTGGCGGTGGCGAAAGCAAAGATACCGGCTTTGTTCAAGGGCTTGATCGTCGGTGCGGCGCTTGCTGTCGTCGCGATGATGATGGCCATTGACGCCAAGTTCTGGGGCGTGGTGGCCATGGGCGGCGGTGTCGTGATCCTGTTCTTCCTGCCATGGCTGGACAACAGCCCGGTCAAGTCAATCCGCTATCGCCCAACATGGCACAAGTACCTTTATGCGGCCTTTGTCATCAATTTCTTCGTGATTGGCTACCTGGGAACGCAGCCTGTGTCTGAAATTGCCGGGCGTATTTCCCAGGCGGGCACCTTGTTCTACTTTGGCTTTTTTATTCTGATGCCTTGGTGGAGTCGTCTTGGTACCTTTAAGCCAGTACCTAGTCGCGTGACCTTTACCGCGCACTAAGCTGGAGACTGTCAACCATGAAAAATATCAAGCAACTGGCTACCGGTCTGGTGATGGTTTTGGTTCTGGCGACGGGAGCCCATGCGGCCTCTGGCGGTGCCGTCCTGGACAAGGCACCGGGCAAGACCACTGACCTGGCCTCGCTTCAGAATGGCGCCAAGGTTTTCGTCAACTATTGCCTGAACTGCCATTCAGCAGCCTTCATGCGGTTTAACCGCCTGACAGACATCGGCCTGACCGAAAAACAGATCAAGGACAACCTCCTGTTCACCACTGAAAAGGTGGGCGAAACCATGAAGGCGGCGATCGATCCGAAACAGGCCAAGGAATGGTTTGGCGCCAATCCGCCCGACTTGACTCTGATTGCACGGTCGCGCTCAGGGCCGGGCGGTAGCGGCGCAGACTATCTGTACACCTATATGCGGACTTTCTATCGCGATGACACCAAAGTCACCGGATGGAACAACCTGACTTTTCCCAATGTTGCCATGCCCCACGTCTTGTGGGAACTGCAGGGGGAGCGCAAGCCGGTCTTCGAGGAGAGGCAAGAGCACGGACACGCCGTGAAGATTCTCAAGGGCTGGGAGCAGGTCAGTCCTGGCACGATGACACAGATCCAGTACGACCAGACCGTCGGTGACCTGGTGAATTTCCTTCAGTGGATGGGAGAACCTGCCCAGAATACGCGTGTGCGTGTGGGTGTCTGGGTGCTTATTTTCCTGGGCCTGTTCACTTTCCTGACGTGGCGATTGAACGCGGCTTACTGGAAAGATATCAAGTAAGCACAACGAATTCCAGGCCATCGGCCTGGATTATTTGGAGTGGTTTGTGCCGGGCAGGGCCTTGGCGGCATTCCACTCTTTTTGATTTTTAGGAGTCTCCGCCATGATGGTGCTGTATTCAGGAACCACCTGTCCGTTTTCCCACCGCTGCCGGTTCGTGCTGTTCGAGAAGGGGATGGACTTCGAGATTCGCGATGTTGATCTGTACAACAAGCCCGAAGATATCAATGTGATGAACCCCTACGGTCAGGTGCCTATCCTGGTCGAGCGGGACCTGATCCTCTACGAATCCAATATCATCAACGAGTACATTGACGAGCGCTTCCCACACCCTCAACTGATGCCCGGTGACCCTGTGGATCGGGCCCGTGTACGGTTGTTCCTGTTGAATTTCGAAAAGGAACTCTTCGTCCATGTCTCAACGCTTGAAAACCGGGCGACCAAAGGGAACGACAAGGCATTGGATAAAGCTCGGGCCCACATTCGTGACCGACTGACGCAATTGGCACCGGTTTTCCTGAAGAACAAATACATGCTGGGGGATGGCTTTTCGATGCTCGACGTCGCGATCGCCCCGTTGTTGTGGCGACTGGACTACTACGGCATCGATCTGAGCAAGAATGCAGCCCCCTTGCTCAAGTATGCTGAACGAATCTTTTCCCGCCCGGCTTATATCGAAGCACTGACACCGTCCGAGAAGGTCATGCGCAAGTAGTTTCACCACAGGCTTGCTGATGATGAACGCGCTAGACTCAACATCGACCCGCCCTTATCTGATACGGGCGCTCTATGAGTGGTGCACCGACAATGGCTTCACGCCCTACGTGGCCGTGCTGGTGGACGATTCGGTACGCGTGCCGCGCGAGTATGTCAAGGATGGTGAGATCGTTCTGAACATCAGCTTTGACGCGACCAGTTCCCTCAAACTCGGCAATGAGTTTATTGAATTCAAGGCACGTTTCGCGGGAACACCCCGGGAGATCATGGTTCCCGTCTCCAAGGTCATCGCCATTTACGCTCGCGAGAACGGACAGGGCATGGCTTTCCCCGTCGCCGTTCAGCCGGAGATTTCGACCTCATCGTTGCAACCCGGCACACTTGACGGGTCTTCAAGCGGTGAGTCGAATGTGGTTCAGTTGGTCTCCGCGCAGGCGGAGGGTGCAGGCGAAGATGATGGAGTCACGCCTCCCAAGCCCAAGCCTCCTTCGGGGCCACGACCTGCACTCAAGCGCATCAAGTAGCTCACGGCTTGTTCCGATGCGTTTTTCTGACCCGGTAAAATACGGGCAGCGCCGATTTAGCTCAGTTGGTAGAGCAACCGCCTTGTAAGCGGTAGGTCATCAGTTCGAATCCGATAATCGGCACCATTTCATCAAGGCGACTTTCCTGGCGGTCTTGATGGTGGCATTTCAAGATGGCGATGGTGGTGCGGAACTTGCGCCGGTATTGGTCAGGCATGGGTATCTGCCATGATGGGCAAAACGGCATGGAACGGAAAGGTCGCTAGGGTGTGCGAAGGCCCTTTGTTTGTGGCTGACTGTGAACCTTGATCCGGATGGATTTGATGGCCCAGCCCCGGTTTCTTAGCGCCGCTTCAAATGAGGGCACCAGTTGCCGCAGCTTGACGGCCGCGGCGGAACTGCTGACAAGAAGGCACCATGCTTCTCCGTCGATCGGCCCAGCCTGGATATGCGGCCGCAAGGCGGGCGGAATGAGCGGTTCGACCGCCTTCAGACGTTCACTGGAATCACGGGCGAGCCCGGCAAGCTGCGCCAGCATGGGGGCTGCTTCTGCGGCCTGCATGAGCGAGACGGCATGATGGCGGCGATTCATTGGCTGGGACCGGACATTATCAAAGAGGGGGAAACCCGATGCACTTGATTATCACGGATGCGTGGCTTGCCAGAAGCCGTGCCATCCATCTGACCGGAACCAGGCTGCTGGTGACTGGCCTCGCACTGTCATTGAGCCTCATGTTGACCGCTGCGGGGCTGTATCACTGGGTCTTTCTCAAGGGTGCCCGCGAGGGTTGGCCCATCGTGGGCCCACTTGTCAAGCTCATTGCGAAGGACGAAATTGAACTTCGTGACCGGTTCCTGCGCGAGAATCTTGACGCCATGGCGCGTCAGGTTGGGGACATGCAGGCCAAGATGATGCAGCTTGAGGCATTGGGCGAGCGCGTTTCCGGCCTTGCGGGCGTGAGTGCCAATGAAATCAAGAGTGCGCCAGGACGTGGCGGTGTGCTGATACCAGGTCCCGCGCTGTCAATGGAGGATTTACGGGCGACCCTGTCTGAATTGGAGAGTCTGGGAACTCAGCGCGCGGATCTGCTGACCGTCATGGAGTCCAGGTTGTTCGACCAGAAAATCCGTAAGCTGATGGTGCCTACCCAGAAGCCGGTATCTGATGCAGACTTGGGCTCATCGTTTGGATGGCGTATTGATCCCTTCACCGGGCGATCCGCACTGCACACGGGGCTGGATTTTTCAGCTGATCCGGGTACGCCGATTTTGTCGGCCGCCGGTGGCGTTGTGGTCACGCAGGAGTTCCATCCAGCGTATGGCAACTTGATTGACATTGATCATGGCAACGAATTGGTCAGTCGCTATGCACATGCATCACGAGTTTTCGTGAAGAAGGGCGACTTGATCAAACGCGGCCAGAAGATCGCAGAGGTGGGGAATACGGGACGTTCGACGGGTTCTCACCTCCACTTTGAAGTGCTTGTCCAGGGCGTTCAGCAGGACCCGCAGAAGTTCCTCAACGCTGGGCAAAATCTGGCGCTTGCAGAAGTTGCGCAGGCTAAAGCCAGTGTTGGCCCGCGTCGCACTCCGCAGAGGTAAAATGCCTGCCTGCGCTATCGAAATCAACGACGTAACGGTCGTTGCATTCGAAAAAAGCGCCTCCACCTGAATCCAACACTTCTTAGGGATTTCGGTCGTCCGGCGAGCCTGTCAAGGGCTTGTCGGGCGGACCTGCATGCATGGCTACCACTCTCCTCACCAAAATTTTCGGCAGTCGAAATGATCGCCTGCTCAAGCAGTTCCGCAAGACAGCGGATCGCATCAATGCGATGGAGCCGCAACTGGAAGGGCTTAGCGACGAGCAGTTGCGTGGCAAGACGCTGGAGCTCAAGGGGCGCGTTGCCGCCGGAGAGGCGCTTGATGCGGTGCTCCCCGAGGCTTTTGCCGTCGTGCGAGAAGGCTCCAAAAGGGTCATGAAGATGCGCCACTTTGACGTCCAACTTATGGGCGGCATGTCGCTACACAACGGAAAAATATCGGAAATGGGCACCGGCGAAGGAAAGACGCTGACCGCCACACTCCCGGTTTACCTGAATGCCCTGACAGGCAAGGGCGTGCACGTCGTCACCGTCAACGACTATCTTGCCAATCGGGACGCTCAATGGATGGGACGTCTCTACAACTTTCTGGGCATGACGGTGGGCGTCAATCTGCCCAATATGTCCCGCGAGGAAAAGCAGGCGGCCTACCAGGCAGACATCACGTACGGGACGAACAACGAATTCGGCTTTGATTACCTGCGCGACAACATGGTCTATGAGGCCCAGGACCGTGTCCAGCGCCCACTGAATTACGCCATCGTGGACGAGGTGGACTCCATTCTGATCGACGAGGCGCGCACCCCGCTGATCATCAGTGGTCAGGCCGAAGACCATACGGCCATGTATCAGGCCATGAACCGTGTTGTTCCTTCCCTCAAGCGTCAGGAAGGCGAGGCGGATCCCCGCACAGGCGAGGGCATCGTCACGCCGGGTGACTTCACGCTCGACGAAAAGACCCATCAGGTTTTCCTGACAGAGATGGGGCACGAGAACTCGGAGCGGATTCTTGCCGAGTTCGGCCTGATTGCCGCAGGTGCGAGTCTGTACGATCCCGCCAATATTGCCTTGATGCACCATCTCTACGCCGCGTTGCGTGCACACCATCTCTACCATCGCGACCAGCACTATGTGGTGCAGGAAGGTGAGATTGTCATCGTGGACGAGTTCACCGGCCGACTGATGAGTGGACGCCGCTGGAGTGATGGCCTTCACCAGGCGGTCGAAGCGAAGGAAGGGGTTGCCATCCAGGCTGAGAACCAGACGATGGCTTCCATCACCTTCCAGAACTACTTTCGCCTCTATGCCAAGCTATGCGGCATGACCGGTACGGCCGATACCGAGGCGTACGAATTTCAGGAAATCTACGGTCTCGAAACAGTGGTGATTCCGCCGAACCGGCTCAGTCGACGCGAAGACCAGCTCGATCGCGTCTACAAGACCGCGCGGGAAAAGTACGAAGCGGCAATCATGGATATCCGTGAATGTTTCGAACGCGGGCAACCGGTTCTGGTGGGGACCACCTCCATCGAAAACTCCGAGTTGATATCAACACTGCTCGAGAAGGAAAAACTGCCGCACCAGGTGCTCAATGCAAAGCAGCATGCGCGTGAAGCAGACATCGTGGCCCAGGCCGGCCGTCCGAAAATGATCACGATCGCGACCAATATGGCCGGTCGCGGCACGGACATTGTGCTCGGAGGCAACGTTGAAAAGCTGGTGGATGCCGTCGAATCGGATGAATCACTTGATCTGGCTACCCGCCAGGCGAAGATTGCCTCGTTGCGCGCAGAATGGAAAAAGGAGCATGAATTCGTTACCAGCCAAGGGGGGCTGAGAATCATCGCCACCGAGCGGCATGAGTCACGACGGATTGACAATCAGCTGCGTGGGCGCTCCGGACGTCAGGGCGATCCGGGTTCTTCGCGTTTTTACCTGAGCCTTGATGATCCTCTGATGCGAATTTTCGCTGGCGACCGGGTGCGGGCGATCATGGACCGTTTGAAGATGCCGGATGGGGAGGCCATTGAGGCCGGCATCGTGACCCGCAGCATTGAGGGTGCGCAGCGCAAGGTTGAAGCGCGCAACTTTGACATCCGCAAACAGTTGCTGGAGTACGACGACGTTTCCAATGACCAGCGCAAGGTGATCTATCAGCAGCGCAACGATATCCTCGATGCCAGCGACCTGTCGGGCCAGATTGCTTCGCTGCGCGAGGGCTGTTTTTCAGACCTCGCGCATCAGTATGTGCCGCAGGAATCCGTGGAGGAGCAATGGGACATCCCGGCTCTGGAGAAGGTACTCGCCAGTGAATGGCAGATTGAGTTGCCTTTGCACGAGGAAATACAGGCCGCCAGTGCGATTACCGGAGATGAAATTGTTGAGAAAGTGCAGGCTGCTGCGAACCTGGCGTTTGCGGCCAAGGTCGAGCAAATTGGCAGCGAGAACTTCACTCAGTTCGAACGGATTGTTCTGCTGCAGAGTATCGATACGCATTGGCGGGAACACCTGAGCGCGCTCGACTACCTTCGTCAAGGAATTCATCTGCGGGGGTATGCGCAAAAACAGCCCAAGCAGGAATACAAACGCGAAGCCTTCGAACTCTTCGGGCAACTGCTGGACTCGGTGAAAAACGACGTCACCAAGGTGCTGATGACGGTGAAGGTGCAGTCGGGTGAGCAACTCGAGCAGGCGGCGGAGGCGCTGGAGCAGCGCGCGGAAAACATCGTGAATGTGACCTATACCGCGCCGACGGAAACGGGCGAGGTGGAAACCAAAGTGGAAAAAGACTCCCGGGGTGCGGGCGCGGCGGCATCGTCGCTTGCGGCTTCCTTTGCGCGGGTGGGTCGCAACGAGCCTTGCCCTTGCGGCAGCGGGAAAAAGTACAAGCACTGCCACGGTCAACTGGCTTGAACCGCTTGCGGGAGTGAAACAGAAACGGGCTACGGCCCGTTTTTCTTTCAGGCCATCATTTTCTGGATAATTGAAGCTCGTATCGAAAGCGTCACATGCCTGTCAATCTTTCCGCCCCCAAATCTTCAGACCTTTTTCCGGTCGCCGGGGTTCGCCTCGGTGTCACTGAGGCCGGTATCCGCAAGGAGGGCCGCAAGGACCTGACGGTGATCCTGCTCGATGAAGGTGCCACCGTGTCGGGCGTGTTCACCCAGAACCGATTTTGCGCCGCGCCAGTCCAGGTGTGCCGGGAACATCTTTCGAAAGGCATGGGCATTCGAGCCTTGGTGATCAATACGGGCAATGCCAATGCGGGAACCGGTCAGGAAGGTTTGGCGCGGGCGCGCGCGACCTGTCTTGCGCTCGCAACCCGGCTCGGGCTGGCCCCTGAGCAGATTTTGCCTTTTTCCACGGGTGTCATCATGGAGCCTCTCCCAGTGGATCGAATTGAAGCCGGCCTGCCGACGGCGCTGGATGATGCCAGTGCGAGTCATTGGGGGCGAGCGGCCGAGGGCATCATGACCACCGACACTTTGCCGAAGGCATTCAGCGCACGCGTGAAAATCGGGCAGTCGCTTGTCACCATCACCGGCATCAGCAAGGGGGCCGGCATGATCCGGCCCAACATGGCCACGATGCTGGGCTTCCTGGCAACCGATGCCTGCGTTGCCCCGTCTGTGATGAAGCAGCTTGCGACTGAACTGGCTGAAGGTTCGTTCAATCGGGTGACGATCGATGGCGACACCTCGACCAACGATTCTTTCGTTGTCATTGCCACCAACAAGGCCGAGCACAGCCCGGTTACGCGGCTTGATGGCGAGGATGGGCTGGTACTCAAGCAGGCGATGATGGATGTGGCCCGAAAGCTGGCGCAGGCCATCGTCCGTGACGGAGAGGGTGCGACCAAGTTCATCACAGTGCGTGTGGAGGGGGGCAAGACCGGAAATGAGTGCCGGCAGGTGGCCTATGCGATTGCCCATTCGCCGCTGGTCAAGACCGCGTTTTTCGCCAGCGATCCCAATCTGGGCCGTATTCTGGCGGCTGTCGGTTACGCCGGGATTGAAGATCTCGACCAGACAAAGATTGACCTTTTTCTCGACGATGTTCATGTGGCCGTCAAGGGAGGGCGAAATCCGGTCTATCGCGAGGAGGACGGCCAGAGAGTCATGAAGCAAAGTGAAATCACGGTCAAGGTCCTGCTGGGTCGCGGCACGGCCGCGGACACGGTCTGGACCTGCGATTTCAGCCATGAATACGTCACCATCAACGCCGACTACCGATCCTGACAGCGGGCCCATCCGAAATGAATGAAAAATTTGAACATTTGCTGGAACGGGCTGAGGAGCTGATTTCCCGTATTGAAGCAGTGCTGCCGCAACCGCTGTCAGCGCCAGACTGGGGTATGGCGGTTGCCTGGCGCTACCGCAAGCGCAGTTCGGGGCATGGCACCCTGGAACGTGTACGCCATGTGGCGACCTTGTCGCTGGACGACCTGAAGGAGATTGACGCCCAGAAGGAGAAGATCGAGCGCAACACGCTCCAGTTTGTCCAGGGAAAACCGGCCAACAACGTGCTGCTGACAGGGGCGCGGGGTACCGGAAAGTCCTCTTTGATCAAGGCTTGTCTGAACGCCTATGCCGACCAGGGGCTGCGTCTTATCGAGGTGGACAAGGCGGACCTGACCGACCTGCCCGATATCGTTGAAATTGTGGCGGAGCGCCCGGAGAAGTTCATCGTCTTCTGTGATGATTTGAGCTTTGAGGAGGGCGAGCCTGGCTACAAGGCGCTGAAATCCATCCTGGATGGGTCGATCGCTGCTGCCACGCCCAATGTGCTCGTTTATGCCACCAGCAACCGCCGCCACCTGCTACCTGAATACATGAAGGAAAATCTGAGCTACTCCCATACCGATGACGGCGAAGTCCATCCGGGCGAAGTGATTGAGGAAAAAATCTCCTTGTCGGAGCGGTTCGGCCTTTGGGTCAGTTTCTATCCGTTCAGCCAGGAAGAATACCTGACGATCGTCGCGCAGTGGTTGACGGACCTGGGAGCGGATCAGACTGTGATCGAGGTTGCACGCCCTGAAGCGCTGATCTGGGCGCTGGAGCGCGGTTCTCGGAGTGGCAGGGTGGCCTACCAGTTTGCCCGGGACTACATGGGTAAACATCCTGTCCTGGCATGAGGGCCCCGATGTTGCTGACCGCGGATCCGGATTGCCGGCGGGAAGGGGGGCCGGACCGCACGGTTGTAGAGGTCGCCGTGGGTGTGCTGATCCGACCGGATGGGGATTTTCTCCTGACGTCACGCCCTGACGGCAAAGTGTATGCAGGCTACTGGGAGTTCCCGGGCGGGAAGGTGGAACCCGGGGAAAGCATCGAGCAAGCTCTGGCCCGGGAGCTTCACGAAGAACTGGGGCTGGACATTGGCCCGGTGATTCGCTGGAGGGAGCAGATGGTGGACTACCCCCATGCGCTGATCAGGCTGAATTTTTGCAAGGTCTTTGACTGGGCAGGGTCTCTTCAGATGCGCGAGGGCCAGTCGTTTGCCTGGCAGCATTTGCCTGTGCAGGTGGGACCGGTATTACCAGGGACCGTGCCGGTCCTTCAATGGTTTGCTTCAGAGCAGGGATTTCAGGGTGCTACAAATTAGATAGCTAACGATGTCCAATACTCGCTGGGAACTGGCGGTTTTCTCTTGAATTACTGCAAACCAGCATCCTCTGGGGACGTGGATTCGTCGCTGGGTGCGTTGGCGTTCACCCTGAAGCTCTCGCTGGCCCAAGCGCCCAGATCGATGCCTTTGCACCGTTCGCAGCAAAACGGGCGGAAAGGATTGTCCGCGGCGTAACGGCTTTCCCCGCCACAGGCGGGACAGCGCACCCAACGGGTTGTCACTCCGGATTTCATCGTGGCGTCGCGAACTCCTGGATCAGGAGCACAGTGTCAGCTCAAACGCTGCGTCATCACTGCATGCGTGCAGCCGAGTGTCAGCGGCAAGTCGCATCAATCGTACTGAAACCAGCAGCCGATTGCCGCTGATCTCGGGAATCAAGTCCAGGTCCGGATCGATTCGCAGGCGGAGCAACTGGAAGGTGCGGCCTTGAGGTAGGGGTTGCTGAAATTGACCGCCCGAAGCCACCACCTTCTGGGGGGTTCCGGAATCGCGCAGCATCTTCAGCAATATCTGAATGGATTCCGCCAGGGGCTGCAACGTTGAGGTCCACGCATGAAGATCTGCATGCCGCGTACCAACACTCTTGTGCTGCCATGCGAAGTAGGCAGGCAAATCAAACTCACACGTGCCGCCCGGGATCACCGCCCTGCTGCGCACGCTCATCAGCCAGTCGTTCTCGGTCAAGGATTGGCCAGCCTTGCCGGGCAATCCGCTCAGCGCAGAAAAGCAGTGCTCAAGCCGGCCCACTACGTCATCCAGGACGGCTTCAGAGATCGCAGGGTTTCCGCGGTAGCTGTTCAGGATCTGCTTCTGCTTTTCCAAGTCCTTGAGCACGTCGGATTTGAGATCAGCCCGCGTTGCTACGTCCATGATCTCGAAAATGGTGGTCAAAGCGTAGTGGTGGTCCAGCGGGGTTTCCCGTGTGACCAACTCATCAAGTCGCAAAAACAGATGCTCCAGCCGCAAGTAGGTGCGGATGCGCTCGTTGAAGGGGTATTCGTACAGAATCACGCTGCAGGTTCCAGTATTCCAATCATAGACCGAAGGGAGCGGCAAGTTGCGCGACTTCCGCGCGAAGGGCATCGAAAGACAGGTTCAGGTTATGGATCACGATATCGGCCGCCGAAAGCCTGTGTTTTCGAGGGGCTTGCGATGCAATGATTCTCTCAACTTCATCTCTAGGCATTCCGTTGCGGGCGACAACCCGTTCGACCTGTGTCGCCTCGGGGCAGTCAACCACGATGACTCGGTGGAGCCTTGACCGCCACTGGCCTGACTCCACCAGCAGCGGTATGTCGAACACCACGCAGGGCAGGCCTTTCTCAATGGCGTGGCGTGCTTGTAACTGTGTGGTCGCGCCTACCAGTGGGTGAATGATGGCTTCAAGCTGCCGTTTTGCATCCTGATCCTTGAACGCAAGTTCGCGCATCCGGATTCGGTCCAATGCGCCGTCGGATGTGACGAAAGCCGGGCCAAAACGGTCGCGGATCGATGGGATGGCGCCGCCCCCGGCTTCGGTCAGGCTGCGTGAAATTGCATCTGCGTCGATGATCGTGGCCCCAAGCGTCGCAAGGAATGCGGAGACCGTACTCTTCCCGCTGCCAATGCCACCGGTGAGTCCGACCAGAATCGTGCCAGGCATCGCGGGTCTAAAGTCCCACAATGCGCAGAATGGACTGGGGTCCGAAGACCATGGCGGTGAGCCCGGCACCCGCGAGAAACGGCCCAAAGGGAACGTAGCCACCTTCACGCAGGCCGCTGGAAAACTTCATTGCAATACCGACCAGGGCACCAATGACCGACGCCATGAGGACGATCGGAACCAACGCCTGCCAGCCGAACCAGGCACCCAGCGCCGCAAACAGCTTGAAATCACCAAAGCCCATGCCTTCCTTGCCCGTTGCCAGCTTGAAAATCCAGTAAATCAGCCACAACGAAAGGTAGCCCGCCACGGCGCCCCATACAGAGGCAGCCAGGGGCACAGTCGTCCACTGAAGGGCAGAGGCAATCAGTCCGGCCCACAACAGAGGGAGCGTCATGTCGTCGGGCAATAGGGTGGTGTCCCAGTCAATCAGTGCCAAAGCCAGCACCATGGCCGAAAAACCGCACCAGGCGGCCGCAGTCGGCGTCGCACCCCATCGCCACAGGCACCAGAAAAACGCAGCGCCAGTGATCAGTTCCACCGCTGGGTAGCGAAATCCGATCGGCACGCCGCAAGCGGAGCATTTCCCTCGCAACAGAAAAAAGCTGAGTACGGGTATGTTCTCGTACCAGCGGATCTGGTGACCACAGTTCGGGCACCGGGAACGGGGAACCACCAGATTGAAGCTTGGCTCCCGAGCAAGTTCTTTCCCTGCCATTTCGGCACATTCGGTCGCCCACTGCCGTTCGAGTATTTTGGGAAGACGAAAAATTACGACGTTCAGGAAACTACCAACCAACAACCCCAGCACCCCCCCTACCGCCGCATAGGCGAGCTCTGGCTCCAGCATCAGACCACCTGGCCGAGCTTGAAGATGGGCAAGTACATCGAAACCACAATGCCACCGATCAGGGTTCCGAGAAAAACGATGATGATAGGTTCCATCAGGCTGGACAGGCCGGCCACCATGTCGTCCACTTCTGCCTCATAGAAGTCAGCGGCCTTGCCAAGCATGTGATCGAGCGAGCCGGATTCTTCGCCAATGGCGCTCATTTGCAACACCATGGAGGGAAACAGATTGGCATTCCCCATGGCCGCCGTCAGGCTGGTACCGGTCGAGACTTCCTGCTGGATTTTTTCGGTTGCCTGCGCGTACACCAGGTTGCCGGATGCTCCGCCCACGGAGTCAAGCGCTTCCACCAATGGAACGCCGGCTGCAAACATGGTCGAGAGCGTTCGTGTCCAGCGCGCAATCACGGATTTTTCCACCAAGGCGCCAAATACGGGTACCTTGAGAAGAAGACGATCCATGAACATCTGCATTTTTTCACTGCGCCGCCAGGCTTGCATGAAAAAGTACGCCCCGCCGAAGATTCCGCCGAAAATAAGCCACCAGTACGCGACAAAAAATTCGCTCATGGCAATGACGAACAAGGTCGGCGCAGGGAGGTCGGCACCAAATGAGCTGAACACGCTCTTGAATGCAGGGATCACGAATATCATGATGACAGCCACCACGACGAACGCCACGACGACCACGGACGCGGGGTACATCAGCGCCGACTTGATCTTCGACTTGATGGCCTCCGTCTTTTCCATGTAGACGGCCAGGCGGTCCAGCAACTGCTCCAGAATGCCCGCAGCCTCGCCTGCTTCGACCAGATTGCAGTAAAGGTTGTCGAAGTACATCGGGAACTTGCGAAAGGCTGCGCTCAGCGACGTGCCCGTCTCGACATCGGTACGGATTTCATTGAGCAACTTGGTGACGCTGGCATTGGCGTTGCCGCGACCGACAATGTCAAAGGCCTGCAGCAGCGGGACGCCCGCCTTCATCATCGTGGCAAGTTGGCGCGTGAAGATGGCCAGGTCTTTGGGCCGGATTCTCTTGCCGGATCGCATCCTCCGCTTCTTGATCTTCGTCGGGAACACACCCTGGCGCCGCAATGCGGCCTGAACCTGGTTTTCGCCGGAAGCACGGGTCTCCCCACGGACCTGTTTTCCGTTGCGATCCTTGCCCTCCCATTCGAAAACGAACTCGCTTACGTTCCTGGACGCTGCAGTTGCCATATTGCTCTCCGGATTTCGATTGTTTTACTCGTTGGTCACGGCCAGTACTTCTTCAAGTGAAGTCAACCCCAGCCTGACCTTGTGCAGACCCGAGCCCCGTAGAGAGCGGACTCCCTCGCGTTCCGCTTGCTCGGCAATTTCAAGCGCACTGGCGTCGGCAAGGATAAGGCGCTGGGTGTCTTCCGTAATCGGCATGACCTGATAAATACCCACGCGGCCCTTGTAGCCGTTGTTGCACATCTGGCAGCCGACGGCCCGATAAGGCATCCAGGAGCCGTCCAGTTCATCTTCCTTGAAGCCCGCTTCGATCAGCGTTTCCTGCGGAATGTCCATAGGCACTTTGCAATTGACGCACAAGCGGCGAGCCAGACGCTGGGCGCTGATAAGGATCACGCTGGAGGCAATGTTGAACGGGGCAATACCCATGTTGCGCAGCCGCGTCAATGTGGTCGGCGCATCATTCGTGTGCAATGTCGACAGGACCAAGTGGCCGGTCTGCGCCGCCTTGATCGAGATATCGGCAGTCTCCAGATCGCGGATCTCGCCCACCATGATGATGTCCGGATCCTGGCGCAGAAAGGACTTGAGTGCAGCAGCGAATGTCAGGCCCGCCTTTTCGTTGACGTTGACCTGGTTGACGCCTGGCATATTGATTTCTGAAGGGTCTTCAGCTGTCGCGATATTCACGCCCGGTTTGTTCAGGAGGTTCAGGCAAGTGTAGAGCGACACGGTCTTGCCTGATCCGGTCGGGCCTGTCACCAGGATCATTCCATACGGCCGTTCAATGGCCTTCAGCAACCGGGCTTTTTCTTCGGGCTCATAGCCAAGGGCGTCAATACCCAGCTTGGCACTGCTGGGGTCAAGAATACGGATCACGATTTTCTCGCCGAACAGTGTCGGCAAAGTGCTGACCCGCAGGTCAACGGTGCGGTCCGCTCCGACCTTGAGTTTCATTCGGCCGTCTTGCGGGATGCGTTTCTCCGAGATGTCCAGGCGCGAAATGACCTTGATGCGTGAGGCTAGCTTTTCCTTGATGGCAACAGGCGGTGACGCAATTTCCCTCAACTCACCGTCGATGCGAAAGCGGACACGGTAGTTGAATTCATAAGGTTCGAAGTGCAGGTCCGAGGCACGCATGTTGAATGCGTCAAGCAGCATCTTGTGCAGGAACTTGACGACGGGCGCGTCATCCACTTCCGCCGAGGCGGCTTCGGTGGTTTCGGTCGTCGACGCGGCCATGGACGTTTCGTCAAACTCGAAATCGCCCCCAATAATGTTGTCCATCGCCTCAGTGGCGGTAGTGGCGTTTTGCTCCACCAGTTTGGACAGCTTGTTGAATTCCGCGATCACCCAATCCACCCCCAGTTGGGTGGCGAACTTGATCTTTTCGGCCGCTGACTGCTCTGAGGGGTCTGCCGTGGCAACGATCACCCGGTTGCCGCGTTTGCTGAGTACGACCAGACGGTAGTCACTACAGATCTTCGGGTCGAGAATGCCTTTCGGCAACCGCGCGATGTCAATGGCGTCAAGATCAACCAGGGGAGCGGCAAACGCCACCGACATGGTGTGCGCCAAGTCAAGCGCCGACACCGCACCTGAGCCTGTCAGCTCGGAAATGAAGCTGGTCTTGCTGGTCTGCGCCTTCCGGTAGATGTCTTCGGCAGCCTTCTGTCCGAGCTTGCCTGCCGCAACCAATGCGCGCGCGAGCCCGGGCAGGGCCATGGCAGTTGTTTCATTTGGAGCGGTTTCAACGACAGCCATGAAGAGCAATGATGTCTCAGGAATTTATGACAGGCTGATCTTCGCCGATTGCTAGGAGACTGTAAACCGAATTACCAGGAAGCATCGCCCAGACGTGGGCAGGAGTAGACATTGCTACCGTTTTGGTCGGGGTGAGAGGATTCGAACCTCCGGCCTCTACGTCCCGAACGTAGCGCTCTACCAGGCTAAGCTACACCCCGATGGGAGGAACGGACGGGAAAACTCAGTGCCGACGTTCCAGAAGCTGACCGGCCAATTGTATCAAACCCTCGGTGTACAAATTCGGGGGCAGTTCGCGTGCCGCAGCGATGGCGCGCTTGGCTTCGCGCGACGCGGCATCGAGGGTGGCTTCGAGGGCGCCGGTCTGCCTGACGATGTTCACGACCGTCTCCAGATCCGCCTTTGCGCCGGTTTCGATCGCTTCGCGGATCGTGTCACGCTGGTCGGAGGAGCCGAGTTGCATGGCCATGATCAGGGGCAGAGTGGCTTTGCCTTCGCGCAGGTCATCACCCAGATTCTTGCCCATTTCAGCGGTTTCACCAGCATAGTCAAGTACGTCGTCGACCACCTGAAAAGCGGTACCGAGCGCCTGTCCATAGGTTGCACATGCGCTTTCGACTTCCGCAGGGCTTGCGGCCAGAACCGCGCCCAGTCGGGCGCTGGCTTCAAAAAGCTTGGCCGTTTTGGAGCGGATCACGCGAAGATAGGCCGCTTCGTCCAGTGAGGCATCGTGCATGTTCATCAACTGCATTACCTCGCCCTCGGCAATAACGTTGGTTGCCTCGGCCAGAATCTGCATCACCCGCATGTTGTCGGCTTCCACCATCATCTGGAACGCACGCGAGTAGAGGAAGTCTCCGACCAGCACGCTGGCAGGATTGCCGAACGCCTCGTTGGCGGTCGATCGGCCGCGCCGCAGCGTGGATTCGTCGACGACATCGTCGTGCAACAGGGTGGCTGTGTGAATGAATTCCACGACAGCGGCCAGGTTGAAGCGCTGAGCCTCGTGGTAGCCCAGGGCGCCACAGGTCAACAACAAGAGCACTGGGCGGAGCCGCTTACCGCCAGCCGATATGATGTAACGGGAAACTTCCCCGACGAGCGGAACGCCGGAGTTCAGGCGTCGCGCAATGACCATGTCGACCTCAAGCATGTCGCCGGCGACGAGTGCGAGAACGCCGGATGTGGTGGTGGAGTGGTCAGCCAAGGGAGAGTTCGCCAAAAAGTTGCAGGATTATAGAGATGCCCTTGCGGGACTCCGCGGCACGGGTAGTGGTATGTTAGTGACCGCAAACCATGCTATACTCAAAAGCTCTGTGGAAATCCGTCCGCAGAACTCAATAAAGAGGTTTACATGTACGCGGTCATAAAAACCGGTGGCAAACAGTATCGTGTTGCTGCCGGCGAAAAAATTAAAGTAGAACAGATTGCTGCGGACGTAGGCCAGGAAATTGTGTTCGACCAGGTTCTGGCTGTCGGCAACGGCGCTGAACTCAAGGTGGGCACACCCCTGGTGTCCGGCGCAACGGTGACAGTCACAGTGCTGTCCCATGGCAAGCATGACAAGGTGCACATCTTCAAGATGCGCCGTCGCAAGCATTATCAAAAACGCCAGGGGCATCGCCAGCAGTTCACCGAATTGCAAATCGGCGCGATCACTGCTTAAGGAGCACAGGTCATGGCACAGAAAAAAGGCGGCGGCTCAACGCGAAACGGGCGCGATTCCAAGCCCAAAATGCTGGGGGTGAAGGCTTTCGGTGGCGAGCTGATCAGCGCTGGCGCGATCATTGTTCGTCAGCGTGGCACCCGGTTCCATCCGGGCAGCAATGTCGGCGTGGGCAAGGACCACACCCTGTTCTCGCTGGTGGACGGGCATGTTTCGTTCGCCGTCAAGGGCGCAATGAACAAGCAAACGGTGAGCGTGACCCCGGCCTGAAGCCCGTCGACTCAACCTATCGGAGCCCCGCCTTGTCGGGGCTTCGGTGTTTTGGAGCCCGTGTCGGGCCTTTGTTTAAACTGGACGTCTCATGAAATTCGTTGATGAAGCCTATATAGACATCATTGCCGGTGATGGCGGAGCCGGTTGCGTCTCTTTCCGGCATGAGAAGTACAAGGAGTTCGGCGGGCCCAATGGAGGCGATGGAGGACGTGGAGGGCATGTCTATGCGGTGGCCGATCCCGCATTGAACACACTGGTGGATTTCCGGTTTTCCCGTCGTCATGAGGCCAAGCGGGGGCAGCACGGCATGGGGTCGGACATGTTCGGAGCCGCCGGGGATGACATCACGCTCAAGGTGCCGGTCGGCACCATCATGACCGATGCCGAGACAGGCGATGTGCTCTACGAAATGCTCACACCTGGAGAGCGGATCATGATTGCCAAGGGCGGCGACGGCGGGTTTGGCAACATGCGATTCAAGAGCGCCATCAACCGCGCGCCGAGACAGAAGACGCCAGGTTGGCCGGGCGACCGGAAAAGCCTCAAGCTGGAACTCAAGGTGCTGGCTGACGTTGGCTTGCTGGGCATGCCCAACGCCGGGAAATCGACGCTGATCACCGCGATTTCGAACGCGCGTCCCAAGATTGCCGACTACCCGTTCACCACGCTGCACCCGAACCTGGGGGTGGTCCGCGTGGGCCCGGAGCAGAGTTTTGTCGTCGCTGATGTGCCGGGCCTGATTGAAGGCGCCTCGGATGGTGCAGGCCTGGGGCACCTCTTTCTGAGGCATCTGCAACGGACACGACTGCTGTTGCACATTGTGGATATGGCGCCCTTCGATGAAGGCGTAGACCCCGTGGCGCAGGCCAAGGCCATTGTGGCCGAACTCAAGAAGTACGATCCCAAGCTGTACGCCAAGCCCCGGTGGCTCGTTCTGAACAAACTGGATATGGTGGACGCTGACCTGCGAGAGACGCGCGTCAAGGATTTTGTACGGCGTTTTCGATACAAAGGGCCGGTCTTCGAGATATCTGCGCTGACCCATGAAGGATGCGACAAACTGATCAAGGCGGTTTACCAGCACCTCAAGGCGCAACAGGTTGCCGAACAGCCGTCAATCGACGTTGATCCGCGTTTCAGTGGTCATCCGGCCAGCTGAAATGGTCTTGATTGCTACAAAATAAGTAGCTGTTTGCGTCCATTCGACGCTGGTTAAAGATCAATATGGTATTAATAAAAGCATCTGACGTGCTGCGGGACGCACAGCGCATTGTGGTCAAGGTAGGGTCCAGCCTGGTGACTAACGAAGGACGCGGGCTCGATGAAGTAGCGATCGGGGAATGGTGTCGCCAGCTCGCAGTACTGGCACGCGATGGCCGGGAGGTCGTGATGGTGTCCAGTGGCGCGATTGCCGAGGGCATGAAGCGGCTCGGCTGGACCAGCCGCCCCAAGGCGGTCCATGAGCTGCAGGCCGCGGCCGCCGTGGGACAGATGGGACTGGCGCAAATGTACGAAACCAAGCTACGTGAAAACGGCCTTGGCAGCGCCCAGGTGCTGCTGACGCACGCCGACCTGGCGGACCGCGAGCGCTACCTGAATGCCCGCTCCACGCTGCTCACCCTGTTGAAGCTGCATGTATTGCCGGTCATCAACGAGAACGACACCGTGGTCAATGACGAAATCAAGTTCGGCGACAACGACACCCTCGGTGCGCTGGTGGCCAACCTGGTTGAAGCGGATGCCCTCATCATCCTGACAGACCAGAACGGACTCTACACCGCCGATCCGCGCAAGGACCCGATGGCCACTTTTGTTCACAATGCTCGCGCCGGCGATCCCGCGCTTGAAGTGATGGCCGGTGGCGCTGGCTCCAACATCGGCCGCGGTGGCATGATCACCAAGATACTTGCCGCCAAACGCGCGGCAGGTTCAGGCGCTTCGACAGTGATCGCCTGGGGTCGCGAGCCTGATGTGCTGATCCGCCTGGCGCGCGGCGAACCGATCGGCACCCTGTTGACTGCGCAGACAGCCAAGCAGCAGGCGCGAAAGCAATGGATGGCCGATCACCTGCAATTGCGCGGTGCCGTCACCGTGGACCAGGGTGCCGCCCTGAAGCTGCGACAAGACGGCAAGAGCCTCCTGCCCATTGGCATGACCTCGGTGGACGGTGACTTTTCCCGCGGCGACGTCATTGCGGTACGCGATCCCTCGGGAAATGAAATCGGCCGCGGACTGGCCAACTATGCGAGCGCCGAAGCCAGGCTGCTGTGCCGCAGGCCCTCCGGCGAGTTTGAGGCGCTGCTTGGTTATGCCGCCGAGCCCGAAATGGTCCATCGAGACAACCTGGTGTTGACGCGCTGAGTCAGCAGAACGCCAAACGGCCAGAGCGTCCGGCGCCTAATCGAAGCCCGCTGGCTGCTCTCCCCTGAGCGTCCGCACGATCGTACTGGCTGAACGGTTCACTGCCCGATCCTTGCATGCACCAGCTTCCGCCAGTGTGACCGCATGGCGCGATGCGGCAGAGCCATACAGCGGTTGCCAGTCCCCGTCACTGACGGGTGACCAGCCGCTTTTTGCGTTGTACCTCGCATAGACCCGGTGCTGGGCCTTGGAGCATCGAATGCCTTCATACATCACGTTCTGCCCACCCTCCCGACTGCTTGCGACAATCACGTAGCGCACGATGCCTTCAGGGGTTGTGGTCACTGTCGCCGGGTCGATGCCGTAGGTGAGCGTGGAGCCTTTCGGACTCTCCAGCGGGATCAGGCGATTCACATCGAAACCTGGTGGCGGCGGGACCGGGCTTTCGCGCCAGTTCGGATCGTCGGGCATGAGCTGCCCGATGGCACTCGTGCCGGCCAGCAACAGGGCCAGAACCAGTGTCTTAAAGGGGTGCATAGTCTGGATCGTCACCGTTCAGGACCTGCTGGCTGGACTGGGGGCCAGGGTCGAAAGTCGCACCGGGCGGCAGGTCGAACGATGCGCCTGTCCTGCCGTCGTGGGCCGGCTCCTGAGCGGCATCGCGCTGACGCAAGCCGCCGCGGAGGAATCGGTTGCGATACTCCGTGCGCGGAAGGAAGCGCGCCAGCTCGATCAATGCCATTTCGTAAACGCCGCGCTTGAATTCCACCACCGCGTCCAAGGGCACCCAGTAATCGTTCCAGCGCCAGGCGTCAAATTCCGGGTGATTGGTCGCGCGCAGATTCAGATCCCAGTCCTGCCCGACGAGCTGGAGCAAATACCAGATCTGCTTCTGTCCCTTGTAATGGCCTCTCGCGTCACGCCGGATATACCGGTCTGGCACCTCGTAGCGCAACCAGTCGCGGGTGCGGGCCACAACGCGCACGTGCTCCGGATGGAGCCCCACTTCCTCATGCAGTTCTCGGTACATGGCCTGCTCGGGCGTTTCGCCACGATCAATGCCGCCTTGCGGGAACTGCCAGCTGTGGGTGCGGATGCGCTTACCCCAGAACACCTGGTTTCTCTGGTTGAGCAGGATGATGCCGACGTTAGGCCGAAAGCCTTCCCGGTCAAGCATAATCAAATTCCAAATTTTTAACTGAGTCCATTATGCACAGCGTTCCGCGTGCATCAAGAGGCCCATCCCTTAGCCCTTCCACATTGCGTCTGCCGTCCACACCATGAAAGCCAGCCAGTTTTTCGTTTCCACACTTCGCGACGCGCCCGCCGACGCCGAGGTGGTCAGCCACCAGCTCATGATGCGCTCTGGAATGATCAAGAAACTCGGCGCAGGCATCTACAGCTACATGCCGATGGGCCTGCGGGTGATACGGAAGGTGGAGGCCATCGTGCGCGAGGAAATGAACCGCGCCGGGGCCGTGGAGCTGACCATGCCGGTGGTTCAACCCGCAGAGCTCTGGCAGGAGACGGGCCGCTTCGAAAAAATGGGCCCCGAACTGCTGCGCATCAAGGACCGGCATGGGCGTGATTTCGTGGTGCAGCCGACCAGTGAAGAAGTCATCACCGACATCGCACGGCAGGATTTGCGCAGTTACAAGCAGTTGCCAAAAAATCTGTACCAGATCCAGACCAAGTTCCGCGATGAGCGTCGGCCGCGTTTTGGCCTGATGCGCGGGCGCGAGTTCACCATGAAGGACGCCTACAGTTTCGACCGCGACCAGGCCGGCGCCAAGGCGAGCTACCAGGTCATGGCGACTGCCTACCGCCGGATCTTTGACCGTTTCGGTCTGACCTACCGGGCGGTTGCCGCCGACAGTGGCGCCATAGGCGGCGACTTGAGCGAAGAGTTCCAGGTCATCGCCGCCACCGGTGAGGATGCCATCGTCTACTGCCCGGCCAGCGACTATGCCGCCAATATGGAAAAGGCCGAATCACTGGCGCCGCCCGGCCCGCGTGGCGGTGCGGTCGAGCCCCTGACCCGAACGCCGACACCGGGCAAGAGCACCTGCGCGGAGGTCGCCACATTGCTCGGCGTGCCGCTGTCGACGACGGTGAAGTCACTGGTGCTGGCCACGGAGGAACTCAATGATTACGAGGAAGTCGTCAGCACCCGCATCTGGCTGCTGCTCCTGCGCGGCGACCACGACATGAACGAAGTCAAGGTCGGCAAGGTTCCCGGGCTGGCCGGCGGCTTCCGCTTCGCCACGGTGGCTGAAATTGAAGATCATTTCGGCTGCAAGCCGGGCTATCTGGGGCCCATCAAGCTCTTGAAGCCGGTCCAGGTCGTCGCCGACCGCGAAGTCGCGGTCATGGCCGACTGGATCTGCGGCGCCAATCAGGCGGATTTGCACCTGACTGGCGTGAACTGGGGCCGTGACCTGCCAGAGCCCGACCTCGTGGCCGACTTGCGCAACGTGGTCGAAGGCGATGCCTCACCCGATGGCCGGGGTGCGCTGGTGATCGAGCGCGGCATCGAAGTTGGCCATGTGTTCTATCTGGGCACCAAGTACAGCCGGGCCATGAATGCCACCTTCCTGGGCGAAGACGGCAAGCCAGCCCATTTCGAGATGGGCTGCTACGGCATCGGCATCACGCGTCTGCCGGCAGCCGCCATCGAGCAGAACCATGATGATCGCGGCATCATCTGGCCTGATGCGATCGCGCCGTTCACCGTGGTGATCTGCCCGATCGGCATGGACCGCAGCGCGGACGTGAAAGCCGCGGCTGAAAAACTGCACGACCAACTGCGCGACAACGGCGTCGACGTGCTGCTGGACGACCGCGGCGAGCGACCCGGCGCGATGTTTGCCGACTGGGAACTGATCGGCGTGCCGCACCGGGTGGTGATCTCCGACCGTGGCCTCAAGGAGGGGCAACTGGAGTATCAGCACCGGCGGGATACCTCGGCAACCAAGGTTCCGGCGCCGGAGGTGTATGCCTTCGTGACGACCCGACTGGCGTCGGCCGCCACTGCCGGGCAGTGACGCTGCGCGACGCCATCGTTCCTGCCCGTAGCGGGGCGCAAGGTTCCAAATCGCCGGGCCTTTGCGGTGTTTCTCGCCGAACCTGTCTTGCGTCGGCTCCCATTGCCATCTGGTCGCTATCGTTTCCGAAACTGGTCCAGGCTGGAGGGCAGATTGAAGAGCCACTGGTTGATTCGGTGCGCTCGGCGCTCAGTGCGGCGATTGCCAACCACGCGCCGCCCGTGCCCGAATTTCCCGATACCGAAGCGCGCCTGAAATACCTGCGCTGGATGGGGGTGATGATTTTCCGGTTGCGGCGCAGCAAGCCGGACTACGACACCCGCCGGGAATTCCTGCAGACTGTCTGGTACGAAAGCCGGCGTGCCGGGCTGGATGTGTCATTGGTGCTGGGCCTGATCCAGGTCGAAAGCGCGTTCCGAAAATTCGCGGTCAGCCCGGTCGGTGCGCGCGGCTACATGCAGGTCATGCCGTTCTGGACACGGGTGATCGGCGACGGCGATGCCGCGCGGCTGTTTCACATGCAGACCAACCTGCGTTTTGGCTGCGTCATTCTGCGCCACTACCTGGACCGCGAGCGCGGCGACCTGTTCCTGGCGCTGGGTCGTTACAACGGCTCGCGCGGCAAGGCCGCGTACCCCGATGCCGTCTTCGCGGCACAGCGCAACTGGCTCTTCAACGGGGTCTGAACGCGTTGCCCGCCGCCGCCGTATCCATCGCACTGCCTGGGGCGTCCAGCCTGGACACCAGCACCTGATCCACGCGGTAGCTGTCCACGTCCAGCACTTCGAAACGGTGGCCGCCCCAGTCCACACGGTCGGTGCGCCGGGGCACGCGGCGCAGCATCACCATCAGGAAGCCCGCCAGCGTTTCATACTCGCCCTCAAAGGGCATTTCGTCAATGCCCAGGGCGCGCTGCACGTCCTGCACGGGTGTGGCGCCATCGATCAGCCACGAGTGCTCGTCGCGCTTCACGATGAGTTCCTCATCCTGGGTGGTGACCAGGTCACCCATCACCGTGCTCATCACGTCATTGAGCGTCACCACGCCCACCACGGTGCTGTATTCGCTGACGATGACGGCAAAGTCCTCGCGAACCTCCCTGAAATGCGCCAGCACTTCGGCCAGCGTCAGGCGGTCCGGCACCACGACGGCCTTGTGCAGCAGAGCCGGGTCGGTCAGGCTGATCGGCTGGTTGTTCAGCACGCGCTGGAACAGGTCCTTGGCGTCCACATAACCGATCAGGTGGTCGAGGTCGCCATCGCACACCGGGTAGGTCGAAAACGGCTCTGCGGCGATGCGCAAGCGGATGATGGTGTCCGCGTCATCCTGGTTGAACCAGGCGATCCGATCCCTTGGGGTCATGGCGCTGCCGACGGTGCGGGTGTCCAGCTCGAACACGTTGGTGATGACCTGCTGCTCGCGTCGAGCCAGCACACCGGCTTGCGCGCCGGCTTCGGCAAGGGCCAGAATGTCATCGGACGTCACCCGGTCGTCCCGCTGCGCCGACAGGCCCAGCAGGCGGAAAAGCCCGTCGGTGGCGCGACTGTAGATCCAGACCACGGGCTTGAAGACCGCCATGCACCACAGCATGGGCCTGGCGACGCGAACCGCCAGCTTCTCCGGCTCGGCCATGCTCAGGCGCTTCGGAAACAGGTCGGAAAACACGATGAACAGCGATGTCACGATCAGAAATGAGGTGACGAAACCCGCGGTCTCGGCACGCTCGGGACTCATCCAGCCGTTGTAGAGGTCCTTGAAAGTCGGGCTCAACGCGCCTTCGCCGACGATGCCGCCCATGATGGTGATGGCGTTCAGTCCAATCTGCACCACGGTGAAATACTGCCCGGGCTGTTCCTGGATTTTCAGCACCCGCTCCGCACGGCTGTCGCCCTCGTCGGCCATCTGGCGCAGGCGCAGTCGCCGCGAGGCGGCCAGCGAGATCTCGGCCACGGCAAAAAATGCGCTGGCGGCAATCAGGGCGACAATGGCAAGCAGGCTTTGGGTGAGGCTCATGGGCGTCTCGTCCCGCCATCGGAGGCGGGCCATCAAGTGTAGCCAGGTCCATGGCGCCTTCTCCCCGCGCACCCCCGTGACGGCAGCCTGAAACCCGGCATGAAAAAGCCACCCGGAGGTGGCTTTGGATCACGTGCAGCCCTTATCGGGAGCGAAGCAAATTCGATTCAGCCGGCCGTCCCCAGCACCTGGACCAGTTCACCCGACTCGTACATCTCCATCATGATGTCGGAGCCGCCGATGAACTCGCCCTTGACATAGAGCTGTGGAATCGTCGGCCAGCGGCTGTATTCCTTGATGCCCTGCCGGATGGCGTCGTCATCGAGCACGTTGACCGTCTTGACGGCTTTCGGGTCGACGCCGCAGGCCTTGAGGATCTGGATGGCCCGGCCCGAAAAACCGCACATCGGGAAGCTGGCGCTGCCCTTCATGAAAAGCACCACGTCGCTGGATTTCACCAGATCGTCGATGCGTTGTTGGGTGTCGCTCATTTCATTGCTCCATGGAAATCAAGAGAGGGATTATTTCACCTTGCGCCCGTGTCCGCCCGGCGCAGCGGTATTTGGGCTCCCTGGGGCCAGGGTCTGCGGGCATTGCCCCCCGGTGCAGCGCAGGATACCGGCCAGGTCGGACCGGCTTTGTACGGCTGTGAAACCGGCCTCCTCCAGCAGGGCGTGGACGGATTTACTCTGGTCCCAGCCGTGTTCCAGCAGCAGCCAGCCGCCTGGCAGCAGGTGGGCTGGCGCTTGCCGGATGATCAGGCGAATGTCGTCCAGGCCATCCTGCCCGCTGGCCAGTGCGGCCAATGGCTCATGGATCAACGCAGCCAGATGGGGGTCACCAGCCGCAATGTAGGGTGGATTGGCGACGATGACATGGTAGTGGCCGCTCACATTGCCCAGCCACGAACCTTTGATGAAGCGCACCGGAAGGCGCAGGCGAGCGGCGTTGCCCTGTGCAACCGCCAGTGCACTGGCGCTGGCATCCACGGCGGTGACCTGTACATCGGGCCGGGCGTGCTTCACGGCCAGTGCAATGGCGCCGCTGCCCGTGCCCAGGTCCACGAGCCCGAGCGGGCCGCCAGGCGCATCGGGCGCCGCATCATTCCTGGTGCCCAGCACTTCCAGCGCCCACGCCACCAGCGTCTCGGTGTCCGGTCGGGGGTCCAGCACGCGGTCGTCCACCTGCAACTGCAGGCCAAAGAATTCCTTGACGCCAGTGAGGTAGGCCACCGGTTCATTCCCAAGGCGGCGCTGTACCAGCATCTCGAAGCGCCGGGCCGCCTCGACGGGCAGTGCATCGGCGTCATGGGCGATCAGCCACGCCCGATCATGCGGCGCATGGCCGAGTGCGTGCAGCAGCAGCATCTGCGCGTCGACCCGTGGCACGCCGCGGGTATGGGCGCCTGCAAGGACCTGGGCAAGGGTGCTGCGCGGCGAGGTCGTCACGGTGCGACGCCCAAGACGTTGCGGGTCAGCGCATTACGGGCTCGCATCAAGCGGCAGAAAGCTACTGAATTCATAGCATTGAATGACCATTCGACGCTGGAGAAATGTCGAAAAAGCTCATTTATTCAGACGAAACGGCATGCTCAGGCCGGTACGCCGACTTCCAGCTCGGCCAGTTGCTCGGCTTCGCGCGCGGCGCGCAACGCCGCAACTACCTCGCTCAGGTCGCCCTCCATGATGGCCAGCAGCTTGTAGAGCGTCAGGTTGATGCGGTGGTCGGTCAGGCGACCCTGTGGGAAATTGTAGGTACGGATGCGGTCGCTCCGGTCTCCGCTGCCGATCAGGCCCTTGCGCTCTGCCGCGTCTTTGGCGGCGCGTTCGGAGCGATCCTTTTCATGGATGCGGGCCGTGAGCACCTTGAGCGCCTGGGCCTTGTTGCTGTGCTGGCTGCGGCCGTCCTGGCATTCGGCCACGATGCCCGTGGGAATGTGCGTGATGCGCACGGCCGAATCGGTCTTGTTGATGTGCTGGCCACCCGCCCCACTGGCACGGTAGGTGTCGATGCGCAGGTCCGACGGGTTGATCTTGATGGCCTCCTGCTCGTCGGGTTCGGCCAGCACTGCCACGGTGCAGGCGCTGGTGTGGATACGGCCCTGGGTCTCGGTCGCCGGCACGCGCTGCACCCGGTGGCCGCCGGACTCGAAGCGCAACTGGCCATAAACGCCGCTCGCAGCGTCGGTGCCCGTGCCCTCGATGCGGACCACGACCTCCTTGTAGCCGCCCAGCTCGCTGGGGGATTCGCTGACGATTTCAGCTTTCCACCCCTGGCGCTCGGCGTAGCGGGTGTACATGCGCAACAGATCGGCGGCAAACAGCGCGGATTCGTCGCCGCCGGTGCCGGCGCGGATTTCAATAAAGGCGTTGCGGGCATCATCCGGGTCGCGCGGCAGCAGCAGGCGCTGCAGTTCGGCGTCGAGCTGGGCCAATTCGCGCTGGGCACTGGCGATTTCCTCCTGCGCCATGTCGGCCATGTCCGGGTCGGCCAGCATCTCCTGTGCGGCGGCCAGGTCGGATTCGCGCTGCTGGAGGCGGGCGTAGCGTCCGGCGATCACCGTGACTTCGGCGTGCTCGCGCGAGAGTTTCAGGAACTGGGCCATGTCGGACATGATGTCCTCGCGCGACAGCAGGAAGTCGAGCTCGCCGTGGCGTTGCGCGTAGCGCTCGAGCTGGCTTCTGAGAAAGGGTTTCATGCAGGAAAAGAAAGTAGTCGCTACTGAAAATGTAGCTATATGCGACCAGCGGACGATGGACTAAAGGCGATTTTTGCCTTGGGAACGCAAGAACAGCCGGTTGATCGCCTGCGTGGTCTGCTCGCGATGCGTCGGGTCGCCCGAATGGAGTTCGGCCATGGCGCCGTGCAGCATCTTCTGGGTCAGGCCGCGGGACAGGGCTTCGAGCACCGCATCGACATCCTCGCCCTTGGCCAGCAGCCTGCGCGCGCGCGCGATTTCTGCGACGCGCCACTCGTCGGCCTGGGCGTTGAGCTGCTGGATCAGGGGCACGACGCCATTGACCGGGTCGCGCTGCACCATCCAGTGCATGAAGCTCAGCACGCCGGCATCGATGATCACCTCGGCCTGCGCCACCGCCGCCTGCCGGTTGGCCTGTGCGGTCTGCACCACGCCGGCGAGGTCGTCCACGGTGTAGAGGTAGATGTCTTCGAGCGCCTTGACTTCGGGCTCGATGTCGCGCGGCACGGCCAGATCGACCATGAACATCGGGCGATGCCTGCGCTTCTTGAGCGCACGCTCCACCGCGCCCAGGCCGATGATCGGCAGGGTGCTCGCCGTGCAGCTGACCACGGCGTCGAATTCATGCAAACGGTCGGGCAGGTCGGCCAGCCGCATCACTTCGCCGCCAAAGCGCACGGCCAACTTTTCGCCGCGTTCCAGCGTGCGGTTGGCAATGGCGATGGACTTGGGATTTTTGGCGGCAAAGTGCGTGGCCGCGAGTTCAATCATTTCGCCCGCGCCGACAAACAGCACGCGGACATCTCCCAGGTCTTCGAACAGCTGACCCGCCAGTCTTACGGCTGCAGCGGCCATGCTGATGGAATGTGCGCCGATCTCGGTCGAGGTTCGCACCTCCTTGGCCACAGCAAAACTGCGCTGGAACATCTGATTCAGTGTGGTGCCCAGGGCGCCGGCTTCTTCCGCGGCGCGCACCGCACTTTTCATCTGGCCCAGAATCTGCGGCTCGCCCAGCACCATGGAATCCAGGCCGCTGGCCACGCGAAAGGCATGTCGGGCGACCAGCGCGTCTTCCAGGGTGTAGGTGTGGGAGCGCAGCACCGTTGGCGACACCCCGCCGGCATGGGCCAGCCAGTCCAGCGTGTGGTCGAGCTGGGGGTTTTCTCCGGCGCAGTAGATCTCCGTGCGGTTGCAGGTGGAGATGATCGCCGCCTCGGGGTGACGAGAGAATGACTGGCGCAAGGCCTGCAGTGTGGGTTCGATCTGGTCGATGGCAAACGCAAAACGGCCGCGCAGATCCAGCGGCGCGGTCGTGTGATTGATGCCCAAAGCCCAGACTGCCATCGTGTGATTATAAAATTGACTTGGTCAATGTTCCTAACCTTGACCGATGGCCGGAAAACGAGGCCATCCTCATAGCTTTCCGATGGGCCCGTTCGAAATCCTTGATCACCTGCTGAATTTTTTCGCGCCCGCGCTGGGGGTGGCGTTGCTGTTGGCCGTGATCAGTCCATTTTTCATGAAGAAAAGGTCTTTTGCCATCGCCATTTGGCGGCAAGCAGCTATCAATTTCATTGTTGGCGCTGGCGTTCTGGCAGGCGGACTGGTGTTTTTCGGGCGCGACGGCAAGATGCTGACCTACTTGGCTTTGGTGCTGGCCATGGCCACCAGCCAGTGGTGGCAACTGGGTGGCTGGAAGAAATAGTCTTCTGCTCCAGGGCCACGGCACGGATTGGCGCGAAAAAGAAGGCTCCAAGGGAATTGCTCTAAATCAAGATTTGTGGCTTTGGCGCCGGTGGGCGACGGGCCCGCCCTTTCGGCGTGAAGGCTCAACCGTCAGCCGTTAAGCGTCGCAGGGAGCGAACAGGTCCACCCGGTCGGTGATGATGCCGTCGGTCCCGAGTTCGATCAGGCGCTGGGCGGCCCATTCGTCGTTCACGGTGTAGCTCAACAGTCTGAATCCGGCACTTTTCGCCTGCATCACGCTCGATGTGTCCCACAGCGCGTGGTTGCAGACGATGGCGGTGCAACCCAGTCCGAGTGCGGTTTCCAGCCATCCCGTCCACAGAGCGTCGAGCAACAGGCCGCGCGGCAGGTCCGCAGCGCCTTCGCGGGCGCCTTCCAGCGCTTCGACCTGAAACGACGTGATCAGCGGCGCAACGGCCGCGCCCAGCCAAAGGCGCGCCGCATGGGTGGCCACCACCTTGCCGGTGTGGCGCTCGGTGCCGGGCGTCGGCTTGATTTCGATGTTCAGGCAGTGGCCGTTGCGCAGGCAGAACTGCGCAATGTTGGCCAGCGTCGGCAGGGGCTCGCCGGCGAAAGCGCGCGAGTGCCAGCTGCCGGCGTCGAGTTGCGACAGCGCGCTCCAAGGGTGATCACCGGCGACGCCGCAGGTGTTCAGCGCGGCCGGCGCACGCGTCGTACGGGCCAGGGTGGCATCATGCATCAGGAACGGCACGCCGTCGGCACTGAGCTTGACATCGCACTCGAACATGCGGTAACCGTGCTGTGCGCCGATGCGAAAGGCCGCCAGTGTATTTTCAGGGGCCAGCCTGCCCGCGCCGCGGTGGGCGATCCAGCGTGGATAGGGCCAATGCGGACGGTCGTCAGTCGCGGCGGTCGCGGTGTCGAGGCTCATGCCTTTTCGATGCGCTTTCCGGTACCCGCATCGAACCAGTGAATGCGATCCGGCCGGGGCAATGCGTGGCAAATGCCTCCCACAGCCGGTGCTGGGGTGGCCTCTTCGGTGCGGATGGTCAGCAGTTCATCGCCCAGGCGGGCATGGATCAGGCGCTCGGCGCCCAGC
>JAABQG010000014.1 GCA_011391595.1 Hydrogenophaga sp. | reverse complement strand
GTGGGCTACATCTCCACCGGTGGCGGGGCCTTCCTGGAGGTGCTCGAAGGCAAGACGCTGCCGGCGCTGGAGATACTCACCCGGCGCGCGGCGGGCTGAGGCGCGACCGCAAAGTCCCATTTTTTGACGCCGGCCCCGTCGATCGGTCGCTGTGCCGCGCCCTGAAGCCGTTCACCGAGGGGCGGCGACGCGGGCCTCAGCGCTCAGGCCGGCACAGCGCGTGGCTCGCTGGTGGCGCGACCGCGGTAGTCCGTCCAGCACTTGCGCGTGAAGTCATACAGCTTGCAGTCACGTGCGGTCTGGAAATACCAGCGCCACGAAAACGGCTGCACCACGATGCGACCCGGCAGCATTTCCTCGAGCCGGGCCTGTGCCTTTTTCAGGCGATACAGCGGAATGCTCATGTCCACGTGATGCGCCGTATGTTCCATGATGTGGTGCAGCACCGCGCCGAACCGCAGGGGGAAAGTCAGGTGCACGGTAGTGGAGACGAAGGGCTGGGCCCGCGTCCAGGCGGTCTTGTCGTCGTGCCATGAGACCTTTACGTGGGTATGGTGCATGTACACCACGAAACCGATCATCGAGTTCCAGAAGAAGAACGGCACGACGAAACCCATGAACAGGGTCAGCGCCACGGGTTGGGCCGTCGCCAGCGCGGCCCATACCAGCACGGCGATCCAGAGGGCGCCGTAAAGGCTGACCAGCAAGCTGTCCTTGACGAATATCGGGCGGCGCGTGGGCATGTGGCGGGCATTGGGGAAGTACTCGCGCTTCCACCAGATCTCGATCATGAAATAGAGGCCGGGTGCCCAGCCGCTGCGGTAAATGCGGTCCAGCAGTCGCCGCATGGGTGTCAGCGCGGCGAACTCCGCTGGCGACAGCGGCGCCCAGACAAAGTCCACGCCCTTGAGGTTGGTGTAACCGTGGTGCACCACGTTGTGCCCGACATCCCACAGGCTGTAGGGGGTGAGTGAGGGCAGGAACGCGATGCGCCCAAGCCATTTGTTGAGTCCGCGGTGGGGTGTCAGACTCTGGTGGCAGGCATCGTGACCCACGACGAACAGACGACCGATGATGAATCCCCCTGCCATGCCGCACAGCAAGCGGGCCCACCAGGCTTCCAGGAGCACCGTACCTGACAGGGCGGCGAACAGCAGGGAGAAATCAAACGCCAGAAGGACCAGTGCCCAGGCCGTGGTGCGGGTGGACAGGGGAATCAGCCACTCCCGCAAGGTCTTGCGGTGCGGCAGCGGCTGGTCGAAGGGAATCGGTTGCAGGGCCTGGGTCATATGCATTGCAGCAATAAACGGACGTTGGGAAACTACATCGAACCCGGAAAGTTAGCAAATCCGCCCGTCGCAAACCTGACAGCGATCAGGGTTGCCTGCTTCGTCGCGGGTGTCCCTCGTGAGCCTGCGCGGCGTGTTGCCAGTCCGGAATACTGTTTCATGGGAAAATTGAAGCCAGACTACAGGAGCTTCCGTACATGCCACATCGCGCCACCAAAATCGTTGCCACCCTGGGGCCCGCGTCCAGCGACCCTGCCCTGCTGATGGCCATGATCACTGCCGGCGTGAATGTGGTGCGCCTGAACTTCAGCCATGGAACGGCGCAGGACCATATCGCCCTTGCCCGGGTGGTGCGCGAGGCCGCCAAGCGTGCCGGCCGCGAGGTGGCCATCATGGCCGACCTGCAGGGTCCGAAGATCCGGGTCGGCAAGTTTGCCGAGGGCAAGGTGATGCTGGAGCCAGGCAAGGCGTTCGTGCTCGACGCGTCGCGCACCGAGCCGGGCGATGTTCACGGCGTCGGACTGGACTACAAAGAGCTCCCGCGCGACGTCCGGCCCGGGGACCTGTTGCTGCTCAACGACGGGCTGATCGTGCTCACCGTCAATGCCGTGCGCAGCGAGGAAGTGCACACCACCGTCAAGCTCGGCGGGGAACTGTCCAACAACAAAGGCATCAACAAACAGGGTGGCGGGCTGACCGCGCCGGCGCTGACCGCCAAGGACATGGAAGACATCCGGACCGCGATGAGCTTTCAGGCGGACTACGTGGCGGTCAGCTTCCCGAAGAATGCCACCGACATGGAGATGGCACGCCAGCTGTGCAATGTGGCGGCCGCCGAATACCGGCACAAGCCGGGACTGATCGCCAAGATCGAGCGGGCCGAGGCGATCCCGCACCTGGAGGAAATCCTGAGGGCCAGTGACGGCATCATGGTCGCGCGCGGCGACCTGGCGGTGGAGGTGGGCAACGCCACCGTGCCAGCGCTGCAGAAGCGCATGATCAAGCTGGCCCGCCAGCACGACAAGGTGGTCATCACCGCCACGCAGATGATGGAGAGCATGATCACCAACCCGGTGCCCACCCGCGCCGAGGTGAGCGACGTGGCCAACGCTGTGCTCGACGGGACCGACGCGGTGATGCTGTCTGCGGAAACCGCCGCAGGCAAGTACCCGCTGGAGACCGTGATGGAGATGGCCAAGATCTGCGAGGCTGCTGAAGAAGCCGAAGGCGCCGAACATGCGGCACTCGATGCTGATTTCAACGCGCAAACCTTTACCCGTATCGACCAGTCCATCGCCATGGGCGCCCTGTTCACGGCGCACCACCTAGGGGCCAAGGCCATCGTGGCGCTCACCGACTCCGGTTCCACCCCACTGTGGATGAGCCGCCATCGCACCAACATTCCGATTTACGCGATCACCTCCAAGCTGGCGACCCAGCGCAAGATGGCGCTGTACCGCAATGTGCGCCCGCTGCTGGCCGATACCAGCGCCGACCGGGATACCGCGCTGATGCAGGCGGAAAACCACCTCAAGGAGCGCGCCATCGTGAAAACCGGCGATGTCTATGCCATCACCAGCGGCGAACCCATGGGTTCACCGGGCGGCACGAACATGTTGCGCATTTGCCGGGTGGGCTGATGACACGACCCTGACAGGGTTCTAATTCACCATGACCAAAACGTGGACGCTTGAGGAAATTGCGCAGCGCGTGGGGGCGACCCTTCGCGGTGAGGGAGATCATGTGATCGATGGCCTGGCGCCGCTCACACGCGCGCAAGCGAACCAACTCAGCTTCCTGGCCAATTCCCTTTACCTTCCGGCATTGACGACAACGCACGCCGGGGCCGTTCTGTTGCGTCCCGAGGATGCCGCTGGTTTTCAAGGACGTGCCTTGATTGTGGGCAATCCTTATGCGGCCTATGCACAGGTCTCGCATTATTTTGACCGCACACCCAAAGGCGAAACCGGCATTCACCCGCAGGCTTGCGTGAGCGCGTCGTCCCAAATCGATCCGACAGCGAGCGTCGCCGCCTTTGTCACGGTGGCCGATGGCGCGGTGATTGGTCCCGGCTCGGTCATTGAGGCCGGTGCCTTTGTCGGGGCACGCGTTCAGATTGGGAAGGACTGCCGGATTCGTGCCAACGCCGTGGTTCACCATGACTGCGTTCTGGGCGACCGTGTGACGATTCATTCCGGTGCGGTGATCGGTGACGATGGTTTTGGTTTCGCGCCCAGCGAAGGTCGCTGGAACAAGATCGCCCAGATCGGGCGGGTGATACTGCATGACGACGTGGATATCGGTTCAGGCACCACGGTTGACCGGGGTGCGCTGGATGACACCCTCATTCATGAGGGGGTGATCATCGACAACCTGGTTCACATTGGACACAACGTTGAAATTGGCGCGCACACGGCCATCGCCGGGTGTTGCGGGATTTCAGGGAGCACGAAACTGGGCGCGCATTGCGTGCTTGCAGGGGGTGTCGGTCTCGTCGGACATATCGAAGTTTGCGACAACGTGCAGATCACGGGCATGAGCATGATCACCAAATCAATCACCAAGCCCGGCAGTTACTCCTCCGGAATGGCTTTTGAGCGGACGGAAAACTGGCGGAAATCGGCGGTTCGAGTCAGGGGCCTGGATGAGATGGCAAGACGTTTGCGCGAACTGGAAACCATCGTCAAGCAATTGACCTCGCCTCAATAGCAGGCGCCGCCGGGGGCGCCGGTCCATTGCCGGCTGTTTTGCACGGACAGGGCCTGAACGACCGGGCCTGCGACACGGGCAGACGGTCAGCCGCCCAAGACGCGGCGAGCGTAAAATTCCATCAACAAGCAGCTGCGAAGCTGCGGCCCCGTTTTTCAACTCTCTGGGAGCAACTCCATGGCACTCGTTTCAATGCGCGAACTGCTCGATCATGCCGCCGCCAACGGTTACGGCATTCCGGCCTTCAACGTCAACAACCTTGAGCAGGTCCAGGCCGTCATGTCCGCCGCCGACGAGGTGGGCGCCCCCGTCATCCTGCAGGCCAGCGCTGGCGCGCGCAAATATGCCGGGGAAGCCTTCATCAAGCACCTGATCCAGGCGGCCATCGAAACCTATCCCCATATTCCGCTGGTGATGCACCAGGACCATGGTCAGAGCCCTGACATTTGCCAGGGCGCCATCAATCTGGGTTTCAGCTCCGTGATGATGGATGGCAGCCTGGAAGGCGACGGCAAGACCATTGCCAGCTACGAGTACAACGTCGAGGTCACGCGCAAGGTCGTGGAGATGGCGCACAAGACCGGCGTCACGGTCGAGGGCGAACTGGGCTGCCTGGGCTCGCTGGAGACCATGAAGGGCGACAAGGAAGACGGCCACGGCACGGACGACACTATGACCCGCGAACAGCTGCTGACCAACCCTGAGCAGGCAGCGGACTTCGTGAAACGCACGCAGCTCGATGCGCTGGCCATTGCGATCGGCACCAGCCACGGCGCCTACAAGTTCACGCGCAAGCCCACGGGCGACATCCTGGCCATTGACCGGGTCATGGAAATCAACCGCCGCCTGCCCAACACCCACCTTGTGATGCACGGCTCCTCCAGCGTGCCGCAGGAACTGCTGGCGATCATCAACCAGTACGGCGGCAAGATGAAAGAGACCTACGGCGTGCCGGTCGAAGAGATTCAGAAGGCGATCAAGTTTGGCGTGCGCAAGATCAACATCGACACCGACATCCGCCTGGCGATGACCGCCGCGGTGCGCAAGTTCATGTATGAAAACCCGGAAAAGTTCGACGCCCGCGACTGGCTCAAGCCGGCGCGCGAAGCCGCCAAGGCGATCTGTCGCCAGCGCTATGTCGAGTTTGGTTGCGAAGGCCAGGGTGCGAAGATCCGGGGCGACAATCTGAGCGTCGTCGCCGCCCGCTATGCCCGGGGCGAGCTGGCGCAGCTAGTCAAATGAGACGCGGTGTCGCAGCTGAGGCCCGCCGGATGTTGCGATAATCCGCCTGAATAGTTCGGAGCCCGTTGACTGTTCAACGGGCTTTTTTTTTGGGCCCTGTATTTCTGCCAGACCATGACCACTGCCCTGCACACCTCCGCCCTGACCTCCCTGACCCTGCTTGCACGGGGCAAGGTGCGTGACAACTACGCCGTGGGCGACGACCGCATCCTCATGGTGGCGTCTGACCGCATCAGCGCCTTTGACGTCATCATGGGCGAGCCGATTCCCGGCAAGGGCGTGCTGCTGACACAGATGACGCTGTTCTGGTTCGACATCCTGGGCCCCAGGGGGCTGAACCTTTGCCCCATCCATCTCACCGGCGAGGCCCCCGAGAGTGTGGTCAGCGCCGCCGAAGCGCCCCAGGTCACGGGCCGATCGATGCTGGTCAAGCGCCTGAAGCCGATTCCGGTCGAAGCCGTGGTGCGCGGCTACCTGGCCGGTAGCGGCTGGAAGGAATACCAGGAAAGCCGCTGCGTCTGCGGCGTGAAGCTGCCCGAGGGGCTGCTCAACGCCAGCAAGCTGCCCGAGCCGATCTACACCCCGGCGGCCAAGGCGGCAGCCGGCGAGCATGACGAAAACATCACTTTCGAGCGCACGGTCGAGATGATTGGCGCTGATCTCGCCACCCGCATCCGCGACATCAGCCTGGCCATCTACAAGGCGGCCAGCGAGATCGCCCTGAAGAAGGGCATCATCATTGCGGACACGAAGTTCGAATTCGGCCTGGACGCCGATGGCACGCTGGTGCTGATGGACGAGGTGCTCACGCCCGATTCATCACGCTACTGGCCGCTGGAGAGCTATGTCGTGGGCAGCAACCCGCCGAGCTACGACAAGCAATTCCTGCGCGACTGGCTGGAGCAGGTGCGCATCAACGGCAAACCCTGGGACAAGACCCCGCCGGCACCGCACCTGCCACGCGAGGTGATCGAGAAAACCGCCGCCAAGTACCAGGAAGCGCTGCAGCGGCTGACGGCCTGACCTGCATGGCCAGCGGTGACAAGTGGGGGGCCGCTTCTTTCAGTTCAGCATCATGCTGAGCTTGCGCCGGTAAGCGGAAACCAGCGCGGCTTGCGGGTCTTCCTGCACGGCGCTTTTGCCGGCCAGCTCGATACCCCCGGCGGTCTTGCCAGGCAGGGTATCGCCGGCCTTGGGTTTGGGCGGGGTCAGCAGCTCCAGGATTGCCACGAAAGTCTTGCGCGGGGCGGACTCGTTCCACTGTTTGTCGCGCATGATGATTTCCAGCAGTTCGTCCATGGCGGCCGTCCATTCACCCTTGGCCATCAGTACGCGGCTCCTTGCAAACCGGGTTTCGAAATCGCGCTTGTTCTCGGCGATTTTCTGGTCGAACTGGGCTGGGGACCAGGCGGCGCGCGGGTCGGTGGCCGCGAACTCCATGGCGTTGAGCCACTGGGACAAGGCCTCAAAACGCAGCGGCACGGGGATCTGGGCCATGCCGGGCGCGAGTGACGCAGCCGCCTCTGCCAGCTGGCCCGTGCTGATCAGCAGCTTGACGTAGTCATAGCGGATGTCGTCATTGCCGGGGTTGGTGGCCAGCGCATCGGCCAGGCGTGCTTGCGCGGCATGGATGTCGCCGGACTCCAGGTGTTGCTGGGCCTCCTGGGCGTCGGCCACGGCGGCCAGTTCGTGCTCGCCTGGCAGGTGCTTGTCAAGAAACTCGCGCACTTTGCCCTCGGGCAGCGCGCCCATGAAGCCGTCCACCGGCTGGCCGCCCTGCAACAGGATGCAGGTGGGAATGCTCTTGATGCCAAAGGCGCTGGCCAGCTGCTGCTCGTCGTCGGAGTTGATCTTGACCAGCTTGAAACGCCCCTCGTAGGCGATCTCCAGCTTTTCCAGGATCGGACCAATCGACTTGCAGGGTCCGCACCATGGCGCCCAGAAGTCCACCAGCACGGGCAGGGTCATGGAGGCGGCAATGACCTCGGTCTCAAAGTTTTGCAGGGTAACGTCGATCATGGGGTGTAAATCCGGGTGAAACCTTAAAATTCAATATTCCTTCGAAAAGCCCCCAATGACTCAAGCGCTCATCGGCGTCGTCATGGGTTCCAGTTCAGACTGGGACACCATGCAGCACGCAGTCCAGATTCTCCAACAATTCGGCATCCCCCACGAAGCGCGGGTGGTGTCGGCGCACCGCATGCCGGATGACATGTTCGCCTATGCCGAATCCGCCGTCGGGCGCGGCCTCAAGGCCATCATCGCGGGCGCGGGGGGCGCGGCCCACCTGCCGGGCATGATCGCCGCCAAGACTGTGGTGCCCGTGCTGGGCGTGCCGGTCGCCAGCAAGCACCTCCAGGGCGTGGATTCGCTGCACAGCATCGTGCAGATGCCCAAGGGCGTGCCAGTGGCGACCTTTGCCATCGGAGCGGCCGGTGCGGCCAACGCCGCGCTGTTTGCCGTGGCGCTGCTGGCCAATGAAGACCCGGCACTGCGCGAAAAGCTCGAAGCCTTCCGCGCCGCGCAGACCGAGGCGGCCCGCGCCATGACGTTGCCACCGATGGGGGCTGCATGAGTCAAATCATTCTTCCCGGCACCACGGCCACGGGCCAGCAGACCACACTGGGCGTAATGGGCGGCGGTCAGCTCGGGCGCATGTTCGTGCAGGCCGCCCAGGCCATGGGCTATTTCACGGCGGTGCTTGATCCCGACCCCGCCAGCCCCGCCGGGCTGGTGAGCCATTTCCACGTCCAGACCGATTACCTCGATGAGCAGGGCCTGGCCCAGCTCATGCAGCGCTGCGCGGCCATCACCACCGAATTTGAGAACGTGCCCGCACCCGCGCTGTACACGCTGGGCGCACACTGCCCGGTGGCGCCAGGGGCCAGCGCCGTGGCGGTCGCGCAGGACCGGATCAAGGAAAAGGCCCACTTCGAGCGCTGTGGCGTGCCGGTGGCGCCATATGCGGTGATTGGCGCGACCGAGCATCTCGCGGCCATGCTCGACGCGCCGAGCGCCGCGCCGGGCCGCCCCAAGCAAGCGAGCGCCCCCTTGGGGGGCAGCGCCGTACACGAAGTGACAAGCGTGGGGGCTGACCTGTTCCCGGGCATTCTGAAGACCGCGCGTCTGGGCTATGACGGCAAGGGGCAGATTCGTGTCAAAACCCGCGCGGAGCTGGCCGCCGCCTGGGATTCGCTCAGCCAGGTGCCCTGCGTTCTCGAGAAGATGCTGCCGCTGGCCGCCGAATGCTCGGTGATCGTGGCGCGCGGCTGGAACGGCGACATGGTTCACTTCTTCCCGCAGCTGAACCTGCACCGCGACGGCATCCTCGCCGTGACCCAGGTTTTTGAAGGAAACATGGCATCAGCCACCGTCGAACGGTCGGTTGCTGCTGCCAAATCGATCGCAGACGATCTGCAGTATGTGGGCGTGCTCTGCGTCGAATTCTTCGTTCTGCAGGACGGCAGCCTGGTCGTCAATGAAATGGCGCCGCGCCCGCACAACAGCGGCCACTACACGCTGGACGCCTGTGACGTCTCGCAATTTGACCTGCAGGTGCGCACGCTCACCGGCCTGCCGCTGGTGCCGCCGCGCCAGCACAGCCCGGCCATCATGCTCAACCTGCTGGGCGACCTGTGGTTCGACGCCGACGGCAGGCCGATCACACCCGCCTGGAGCGAGGTGCTGGCGCTGCCCGGCACGCACCTGCACCTGTACGGCAAGCTGCAGGCGCGCAAGGGCCGCAAGATGGGCCACCTGAACATCACCGGTGCCGACGTCGAGGCGGTCCGTGCCACCGCGCAGCGGGCGGCCGCATTGCTGGGCATCCCGGCTTTCTGAGCCGCCAGAACCGGGTCTGCGCATGATCCTCGACGGCCGTTCGCCCGACGCCATTGCCGCCGCCGTGCGCGCCCTGAGCGCCGGCGAACTGCTCGGCCTGCCGACCGAGACGGTGTACGGGCTGGCGGCCGACGCGGCCAGCGACGCCGCCGTGGCTAAAATCTTTGCCGCCAAGGGGCGCCCCAGCAACCACCCGCTGATCGTGCACGTGGCCGAGGCTTCGGGCGCGGCGCATTTTGCCGCCAGCGTGCCGGACTTTGCCCAAAAGCTGATCGATGCCTTCTGGCCCGGCCCGCTCACGCTGATCCTGCCGCGCCGTGCGGGCGTGGGCGCGGCAGCGGCCGGCGGGCAGGACTCGATCGGGTTGCGCTGCCCCTCGCACCCTGTGGCCCAGGCGGTATTGCGGGCCTGCGCCGCGCAGGGCCTGCAAGGCCTGGCGGCGCCCAGCGCCAATGCCTTTGGCCGGGTCAGCCCGACCACGGCCGCGCATGTGCAGGCCGAGTTTGGTGATGGCCTGCTGGTGCTCGACGGGGGCGCCTGCGATGTCGGCATCGAGTCCACCATCATCGACTGCACCCGTGGCGCGCCCGTGTTGCTGCGCCCCGGCGGAATCAGCCGCGCACAGGCCGAGGCCGTGTGTGGACAAGCCCTGCGTTCGAAAGAAGAGCTCGCCGCGCCCGACCCGCGCGCCTCGGGCACGCTGGAGGCGCATTACGCGCCGGCCGCCCCGGTACGCCTGATGGACGCGAAGGCCCTGCAAACCGCGCTGGACCTGCTGGGCGCGGACGCCGCGCACATCGGCATTTATTCGCGGGCCATCCTCCAGACGCGCTCCAGCGGCGTCCTTCGCCGGCGCATGCCGGACGACGCCGCGGCCACGGCCCAGCAGCTGTTTGCCGTTTTGCGCGAATTTGACGCCCAGGGCGCCCGGCTGATCTGGATCGAGACGCCGCCCGATACGCCCGAATGGGAAGGCGTGCGCGACCGCCTGCAGCGCGCCTCGGCCGCTTGACACGGCGCTGGCGCAGCGTCGTTAAACTACACCCCGCAATTCTTGGAGATTTGAATGACCGGAAAATCGTCGCGCCGCGCCTTGCTGGCGCTGGCCTGCGCAACCATGGCGCTGCTGGGGGCGTGCAGTTCCAGCGAAATCGTCGATCCCTTCACCCCCACGCGGATCCTGTCGGTGGGCGACGGCTTCAGCGATCTGGGGCAGGACGGCAAGCGCTACACCGTCAACGATGGTTCGCTCAATATCTGGACCCAGTACATGGCCGCGCTGTACGGCCTGCCCCTGGTGGCGTCGGACCAGGGCGGGCTGTCGTATGCGCGCGGCGACGCGCTGGTCAGCAGCGGTCCCAACAGCATCGTGGCCCAGGTTGACAAGCTGTTGGCCGCCAACAAGTTCGTCGCAGGCGACCTCGTGGTTGTCAATGGCGGCGTTGCTGACATCGTCACCACTGCGGCCCGGACCGACATCACCTACGACCAGAAGGTCGCCAGCCTGAACGCGGCGGGACTCGCAATGGCCGCCCAGGTCAACCGCATCGTGCAGGCCGGCGCCACGCACATTCTGGCGTCCGGGGTATGGCCTCTCGGCCAGACGCCGCTGGGGACGGAGACCGGGCAGGTGACCAACCTGAACAACCTGACGCTGGCGTTCAATAACGCCTTCAAGATCGGCATGGTCAACCTGGGCGCCAACGTGTTGTGGCTGGATACGGCCACGTACTACAACAATGTTTACTTCAACCCGACCGCGTACCCCCCGTTGACCAACACAGTGACCAAGGCTTGCACCACGGTCCTGGTGACCGATTGCACGCCGGCCACCATCACCCCGGGATTCGACTACAACACCCTGCTGTTTGCCAACGGCGTGTACCCGACGCCGTCAGGCCACCGCCTGCTGGGCAGCTTTGCGCAGATCCAGGTGGCAAACCGCTGGTAGGCGCGCCCACCCCCTGGCAGGATTTTCCTGGCCGACCATGAAAAAAGCCGACCCTCGGGTCGGCTTTTTTGCGGGCCCGGCACAGGCCGGGCGCTTGGTGCTCAGAATTTGTAGCCGATGGAAATCGCGACAGACACCGGGTTCAGCGTCATCGGCTGCGTCTGGCCGGTCGACAGCGTGGTCGTGTTCTTCAGCCAGGTGTAACCCACCATGCCATCGAGGAACCAGCGTTCGTTGAAGGCGTAGGTGGCGCCGGCCTGCACGCCGAACGCCCACTTAGACTGGATCGAGAACGTGGTCGGGTTCGACGGCGTGCCGCCGGACAGGGCGTTCAGGGTGCTGGTGGCATTCTCGTCGTAGAAGTAGGCATAGGTCAGACCCGCGCCCAGGTAGGGGCGGAACGTGGACTTGGCCTCGCCGAAGCGATACTGACCCCACATCGTGATGGGAAGCGCCTTTGTCGTGCCAATCGTGCCTACGCCGGCGATGGCGCCCGCTCCGGTGAGCGTGTGCGTGAACGGCAGCGCCAGCGGCACATCCACCGACCAGTTGTCGGTGATCATGTAGGTGACGCCGCCGCCCAGGGTCCAGTCGCTGCTGACATCGGTCTGGGTGTTGGGAAAGGCGGGTGGCGAGAGGTCGCCGCTGCTGACCTGCGGGTACAGGCCGATGGCGCCCACGCGGGCCATCCAGGTGCCGGCGGACTGGGCTTGTGCGGCCGAGCCGGCGACCAGCGCCAGGGCCACCAGGGAGAGCTTGAAGTTAGTTTTCATGAGAGTGTCTCCTGAACAGGGGTTACAGCCAGCCGGCCTGGGCCAGCGAGCGGGAGACCAACTGGCTCATCAGCTGGTAGCCGTACGGCGTCGGGTGGAAGCTGTCCGAGAACGCATAGTTCGTCCACCAGTTACTCCCGCCCGTCACACCGGCCGGCGGATTGGCCGAGAGCGCCGCTGCCGTGCAGGTCTGGAAGTTGTAGGCCGGCAGGCCGTCCGTGCCCACGCCAGTGATCGGGCAAGCGGGTGTCTTCACGTTGGTCAGGCCAAATTGCGCCGGGTTGGCGAGCTGGTTCTGGAAATCGGTGTAGAAATCGACGATCACCACGCGGCCGTCACCGGCGAACCTGGCAGACAGCTGACTGTTGAATGCGACCACCCAGGACTGGAACAGGCCCTGGGCCTGGGCGCGTGCCGTGGCACCTGCGGTCCCGCCGCCGCTGGCAGCGGCAATGCCGTCGAGCACGGTCTGGAAGCGCGGCGTGCCGGTGATGTCAGGTGCGTTCAGGATCGCAATGTGGGCGGCGCCGCGATTCAGCGCGTTGGTTGTAATGGCTTCCGCGAACTGGTTTGCCACAGCGACCATGTATTGGCCGCCGGCCTTGGCCAGATCCGTTGCATTGGTCAGAGGAGGCAATGGGTTGAGCAGGGTTCCCAGGAACTGTGCATAGGCCAGTTGTCCAGCCGGGGTTGTGGCACCAAGGTAAGCGCCAACCAGAGCAGCTGCGTCATTGCCGCCGCCGTCCATCAGCAACAGGTCCGTCGCTTTGTAGGTGCCCGCAATGGCGCCGCCAGCCTGCAACTGGTAAACGATCGAGAGGGGTGCAGCGGCGCCGCCGCTGCTGGCCGGGTTGTTGATACGACTGCCGCCCACGCCGTAGCTGGTGCAGCCCGCCGTCGGGTTGGGAACAAAAGTGGTTCCGGTGAACTTGAAATAGTTGCACAGGGAGGGCGTGCCGATGTTCACGGCCAGCCGTTCGGTCCAGATGGTGTTGGGTTCGCTGGCGCTTTGGTTCACCGAGAACACGCGGCCATAGGTCGGGATACCCAGAAATGTCCCGCTGTCGGACAGGCTGTCGCCCATGACCTTCACGGAGGTGAAGCCGGCCTTGCTGCTCGGCGCGTCTGCCGTCTCGCCACCGCCGCAAGCCGCCACAATCGCGGCTGCGGCGAGCGCGGCCAGTTTCCATCTGATGTCTTTCATTCGCGTGCTCCAGTTGAAATCGGTTGAAATAGAACGGTCGTTCTTTTTTTCCGTAACAATCGTATCCGGGCATCGTCCGCGCCCAAACCGGGTAAACACCGAGAACCGCACATTCGTGGTGCGAGCAACTCAGCGAAAACGCAACTTCATCACGAGAATGGCCACCGCCAGCGTCAGGGTCACCGTGTTGGCGGCCACGACCGGCCAGGTGGCGGTCATCAGCCCGTAGACCAGCCAGAGCGCCACGCCCAGGGTGAACACGCTGTACATGCCCAGCGAGATGCCGCGTACGTCCCGGGTGCGGAAGGTCAGCAAGGCCTGCGGCAGAAAGCTGATCGTGGTCAGCGTTGCGGCGATGTAGCCGATCAGGTCGGAAGTGGGCATGGCGGGATGAAGGCTCGGAAAGTAAGTACTACCAAAAAAATAGCAAATGATGACCGTTTGACGATGGGCAACGGCCTTTTTTCATGCGATTTTCTTCAGATTACTGGTCCCGGACCACCCATTCGACCAACTGGTCGAGCGCCGGGCGCGCCGCGTTGGCGTTGTCGTGGTTGATCAGCGCCACCAGGCTGTAGCGCTGCCCGCTGCGCCCGTTCACATAGCCGGCCACCGCCGCCACGTCGCGCAACGAGCCGGTCTTGAGCCAGGCGCGGCCCAACGCCTCGGAAGCGCCGTTGCGCTCGCGCATGCGCGCCACCGTGCCGTCTACCCCCGCGATGCCCAGCGAATTGGCAAAGGGCGCTGACAGCGGGCCGCTGGCGGCGCGGCGCAGCAGGGCGGTCAGCGACGCGGCGCTGGTGCGCTCCTCGCGCGACAGGCCCGAGCCGTTGTCCAGCACCGGCGCGGCTTGCTCGCCAAAGCGTTCGCGCCACCAGCGCTGCAGCTGCTGGCGCGAGCCCTCAAAGGTGCCGTTGCCCTGGGTCTTGCTCGACAGCGTCAGGAACAGTTGCTGGGCCATCACGTTGTTCGAGAACTTGTTGATGTCGGCAATGATGTCGCCCATCGGCAGCGATTCGGCGCTGACCCACAGCCGCGCACCCGCGGGCGTGGGCCCCTCGCGCACCTTGCCGGCCAGCGTGCCGCCGGCGGCGCCCCACATCGCCTGCACCACGCGCGCGGCGTAGGCGCGGGGTTCGACATAGGCCACCGGCCACAGCCTTTCGCCACAGGCGCCGGGGTAGCGCCCGGTGAAGCGCACGCGATCGGGGCTGGAGAAGTCGGCGCGCAGGCCGGCCCGCCAGTCGCCGCAGGGGCCGGCACTCAGCGGCAGGTCGGCCGGGATCTCCACGCCAGCCATCGGTGGTTCGCTGCGGATGCGGGCGCGGCCCGTGGCCGCGTCGGGGGTGAAGGTGAAGATCAGGGACTTGAAGTTCACCAGCAGCCCGTCGGGCGAGGCGTTGTAGGGTCGCAGGGGCTCGTCGTCGAACTCGGCCGGATTGCGCTCGGGCACCTGGAAGATGGCACGGTCGAGCACGATGTCGCCGCGCACCTCGCGCACGCCCTGGGCGATCACCAGCCTGAACAAGGCGTCGAGCCGCTCCAGCACCAGCTTGGGGTCGCCGCTGCCGCGGATCACCAGGTTGCCGTCGAGCACACCGCCGGCCACCGGGCCGTCCACATACACGCGGTTGGTCCAGGTGAAGTCGGCGCCCAGCAGATCCAGCCCGGCGTAGGTGGTGACGAGCTTCATCACCGAGGCCGGGTTCATCGTGGCGTCGGTGCGGTAGGCCAGGCGCGGTGGGGGCAAGGCGGGCGCAGCGGGGTCGGGCGTGGGCAGCGCGGTCACCATCACGCTCACCGCCTCGCGCGGCACGCCCGCGCGCGCCAGCGCCTGGGTGAACTCCGGCGGCAGCGTGGTCTGCGCCGTGGCGGGCAGGACCGCGAACGCACCGCAGAGCGCCAGTAAAGCGACTGCGCTGGTGAAAGGGTATCGCACGCTGGTTTGCATTGTTTTCCAGTCTACCGCGTCAAAGCGGGGCACAGCCGGCCGGTGGCCGATTTGCGGGCCTTTGACGGATGAGGCCGCCGGCCGGCTGCGCCCCGCCGTCCACAAACCACGACCGCAACCCGCCGGCTTCCTGCTGAACCACCGGCACAACACGTTCACAGCCCACCCACGGATAATCCCCCCATGCGCTTTTCCCCCAAGACCGTCGGCACGGCCTCCGCCGTCATCACCGTGGTCATCTGGACCTCTTTCATCGTCATCGCCCGGGCCTCGGCCGACCCGAGCCGGGGCGCCACGCTCACGCCCTTCGACATCGCACTGCTGCGCATCCTGGGCGCCAGCAGCATTCTGTTGCCCTGGGGCGCCTGGCTGGTGCGCTCGGGCACGGCGCCGGGCTGGCTGGGCGTCTCGCCGCTGCCCTGGCGCATCACCGTGCTGACCGGTTTCTTTGGCGGCCTGCTCTACGCCATGCTGGCCTACGCCGGGTTTTTCTTTGCACCGGCGGCGCACGCCTCGGTGCTGATGCCGGGCAGCCTGCCGCTGTGGACGGCGCTGCTGGCCGCGCTGATCCTGCACGACCGCATCACGCCGGCGCGCGCGCTGGGCCTGGCCTGCATCGTCGCCGGCGACCTGCTGGTGGGCGGTGCCAGCCTGCTCAAGGCCTTCGAGGGCGGCGTGGTCTGGAAGGGCGACCTGCTGTTCATGGCGGCGGCCTTGTGCTGGTCGGTGTACAGCGTGCTGGCACGCAAGTTCGCGCTGGACGCCGTGCGCGCCACCATCGCGATCACCACCTTTGCCTTCATCACCTACGTGCCGGTGTACACGCTGCTGATCGCCACCGGCGCCGTGGACACCCGCCTGGGCGAGGTGCCGGTGGGCACGGTGGTGTTCCAGGCGCTGTTCCAGGGAGTGGGCTCGGTGGTGATCTCGGGCATCACCTTCACGCAGATGATCCGCTACTTCGGCCCGGTGCGCTCCACCATGATCACCGCGCTGGTGCCCGGCCTGTCGGCGCTGGGCGCGGTGCTGTTCCTGGGCGAGCCGCTGTCGGTCAGTTTGCTGGGCGGACTGGCGCTGGTGACGCTGGGCATCCTTTTCGGTGTGCGGGCGGCCGGCGTCAGGACTCCTGTAAGCGTAGCAACCAACGACCGCTCCACGCTGGGCATGGCCGGAAAACACTCGAAATAGTCGCGCCATGAAGCTTCTGGCCTTCGATACCAGCACCGAACACCTCTCCCTCGCGGTCGGTCGCACGGCGGAGGGCGTCACGCGGGTCTGGACCCACACCGGTCCGGGCGGCGCGATGGCCTCAAGCACGCTGATTCCCGCCGTCATGGCGCTGTTGGCCGAGGCGGGGCTGGCCCTGCGTGAACTCGATGCTATCGCCTTCGGCGCGGGGCCCGGTTCGTTCACCGGTCTGCGCACCGCCTGCGCGGTGGCGCAGGGGCTGGGTTTTGGCGCCGGCGTGCCGCTGCTGCCGGTCGATACCCTGCTGGCGGTGGCCGAGGAAGCGCGCCACGCGCACGCCGCGGACGCTGCGCGCTTCAACGTGGTGGCCGTGCTCGACGCCCGCATGGACGAGGTCTACACCGCGCGCTACGCCTGGGCTGACGGGCGCTGGACCCAGCCCGGCGGCTGGGACGTCATCAAGCCCGAGGCGCTGGCCGCACCGGCTGTCGACGCCGACTGGGTCGTCGCCGGCAGCGGATTGCCGGTCTACGGTGAGCGCTTGCTCCCCGGCTGGCCCCGTCTGGATGCGCTTCCCACGGCAGCGGCGATGCTGCGCCTGGCCCCTGCCCTGCTGGCCACCGGTCAGGCGGTGGCACCGCAGGATGCCTTGCCGCGCTACATTCGCGATAAAGTGGCCAAGACGACCGACGAGCGCACCAGCGAGAAAGCGGATGCCTTGGCCGCCCTTGCTGCTGTAGCGCCTGTTGCGCCGCGCCCTGCCTGATGTTTGCCGAATGAACGCCCTTGTCCAGCCTGTAGAAGCCCGCTTCGAGCCGCTTGACGCGACGCGCCTGGACGCGGTCGTGGCCGTGGAGCATTCGGCCTATGCCCATCCCTGGTCGCGCAGGAACTTCACCGATGCGCTGGCCAGCGGCTACCAGGCGCAACTGCTGATGGCGGGCGACGACCTGCTGGGGTATTTCGTGGCGATGTCGGGCGTGGACGAGGTGCACCTGCTCAACATCACGGTGGCCCCCGCGTACCAGCGCCAGGGCTGGGCGATGGTGATGCTCGACGCGTTGGCGATCTGGGCCCGCGGGCAGCGTGCCAACTGGCTCTGGCTGGAGGTTCGCAGCGGGAACCTGCGCGCCCTGCAGATCTATGAAGCGCATGGCTTTCGACGCGTCGGCCTGCGCAAGGCGTATTACCCGGCCGGCCACGGCCAGCGCGAGGATGCGCTTGTCATGAGCCTGAAGCTATGAGCGCCGTGCTGGGCCGCCCCAAGCAAGCTCGCACCGCAGCCCGCCAGGGCGAAGGTAATCCAGTGAGCGCCGCGCCGGGCCGCCCCAAGCAAGCGAACGCCCCCTCGGGGGGACGCGCTGTACGCGCAGCGACCAGCGCGGGGGCCGTCGGATGAGCCTGGATCTGGACAAACGCCAGCGCGCGATGCTGGGCGAAATGGGGGTTCGGGTCTGGACGCCCGAACCGGTTGGGGGCCCGGCGCGCGTCGAGGCGGCGCCACGCGATGCTCCGCCCGCGGGCGCCCAGGCGCCGGGCCGTCCTGTGACTGGGAATGCGCCTGAATCAATAGCAGCCAATGTCCATTTGACGCTGGACAATGGGCAAAAAGAATCAATAAAAGCGGGCAGAGCCCGTCCGACGGCGGTTTCCGGCGGTGCGCCGCTTGCACCCCGGACGGGCGTCGCCCTGCAGCCGCGCCCGCCCGGCATCGAGTTGATGGACTGGCCTGCCTTGCAGGACGCCGTGGCCCGCTGCCGGGCCTGTGCGCTGTGCCATGGCCGTACGAACACCGTGTTTGGCGTGGGCGATGTGACCGCCGAATGGATGGTCGTCGGCGAAGCCCCCGGCGAGCAGGAGGACCTGCAGGGCGAGCCCTTCGTCGGCCCTTCCGGCCAGTTGCTCGACAACATGCTCAAGGCCGTCGGGCTGAGCCGCCATGCCGGTGTGTCCGGCGCGCCGGTGGCCGCGCCCGCGGCGCTGCGCGGTGTGTACATCGCCAACGTGGTCAAGTGCCGTCCGCCCGGCAATCGCAACCCGCATCCCGATGAGGTGGCCCAATGTGACGCCTATCTCGCGCGGCAGGTGGCACTGGTGCGCCCAAGGATCATCCTCGCCATGGGCCGTTTCGCCGTTCAGTCGCTGCTGCAGACGGCCGAGCCCATCGGCAAGCTGCGCGGGCGCGTGCATCATTACCAGGGGGTGCCGGTCATCGTCACCTACCACCCCGCCTACCTGCTGCGAAGCCTGAGCGAGAAGGCCAAGGCCTGGGCCGACCTGTGCCTGGCAATGCAGGTGGTCCAGCATCCGGGCGGCGTATGATTTATCGCACCAGACAAGCGCACAGGAGACGCCATGCCCAATACCGCCCAGATCATCGGTTCCGGCCCCAACAAGGTCATTTGCCTCAACGGCTGGTTCGGCCACGCACGGGGCTGGGGCCCGCTGATGCACAGCCTGGACACCCAGCACTTCAGTTACGCCTTCATGGACTACCGGGGCTACGGCGCGCGCCGCGGCAGTGGCGGCCCCTACACCGTGGCGCAGATCGCGCATGACACGCTGGCGCTGGCCGATCACCTGCGATGGCAGCGCTTCAGCCTGGTCGGGCATTCCATGGGCGGCGGCGCCATCCAGCATGTGCTGGCCGATGCGCCCGAGCGTGTGCAGGCCCTCGTGGGAATCACCCCGGTGCCAGCCAGCGGCGTGCCGTTCGACGAGGCCAGCTGGGCCTTTTTCTCCAGCGCAGCGAACGACCCGGCGGCGCGCAGGGGCATCATCGACCTGACAACCGGCAGCCGGCTGACCGGGGTCTGGCTCGAGGCGATGGTCAAAAGCTCGCTGACGCACTCCGACGTGGAGGCTTTCGACGCCTACCTCACGGCCTGGGCGAAAACCGCTTTTGTCGAGCGCATCCAGGGCAAGACCCTGCCGGTACTCGTGGTGGCGGGCGAGCATGATCCGGCGCTGGGCGCCGAGACCTGCAAGGCCACCTGGCTTCAGCACTACCCCAACGCCCGCCTCGAAGTCATGGCCAACGCCGGCCACTACCCGATGGACGAGACGCCGGTGGCGCTGGCCACGGTGATGGAGAAGTTCCTGCGCGAGGTGTTGGCGGCATGAGCCAGCCAGGGGCTGTGAATTCTGGCGAGCCGGCCGAACGCTTCGGCGGTTTGACGCGCCTCGCCGCCGGCGCCGCCATCGCACTGGTCCTTTTTTCGGTCATTGGCTTTGTGCGGGGCCCTGCGGCGACCGTTGATGCCCTGCGCGACGCCGCAGGGCGACGCGACACTGCGGAGATCGCGCGCCGCACCGACGGACCGGCGCTGCGGCACAGTCTGGGCCGCCTCCTGTTGCAGCAGACTGGCGCGGCGCTGCCTGAAGATGGCGGCAATGACCGCCAGATGCTGGGTCAGTTCATCATTGCAGGCGCGCTGGTCAAGCCGCTGGTCGAGACCCTGGTCACCCCGGAGGGCATCGCCGCGCTGATCGAAGGCCAGATTGCAGCGCGACCCGTGGCTCCCCGCAGTGCAGGATCCGACCCGCGTCCCTCGTCGAAGATCAGCTTCGCGTGGAATGGGTTGTCCACCGTGCGCGGCACCGTCATGACGCCGGCCGGCGATCCCGGTCTGGTGCTGGTGCTGCAGCGCGACGGGCTCTCCTGGCGCCTGGCGGGAGTGGAGGCGAAAATAGCGCCGGTGCTGCCCGCACGGTAAGCCGCGTACTGTCAGGCCGGAACCTGGCATGGCCGGGCGGCGAATCCGGGGGCGGCTCTTGCCCACACCTCCATGACCTCGCGAACCACCGCCATGACCAACCCAACCTTTCCTCGCCTGCTTGGTGACATCGGCGGCACGAACGCCCGCTTTGCCTGGCAGGAGGTGGCGCAGGCGCTCCCTGCCGATGTGGCGACCTATGCGTGCGCGCAACAGGGCTCGCTGCTCGACACCATTCGGCACTATCTGGCCGCGCATGGCAAGCCCGCGCCGCGCTGGTGCGGGCTCGGCATCGCCACCCCGGTGACCGGCGACTTCGTGCAGATGACCAATCATCCCTGGGCGTTCTCGATCGCCGGAGTTCAGCGCGAACTGGGTCTGGAGCGGCTCACCGTCATCAACGATTTCACCGCGCTGGCCCTGGCGCTGCCCACGCTGACGGCCGCGGACTTGCATCCCATCGGTGGCGGCACGCCTGCGCCGTACGGCGCGATCGCCGTCATCGGCCCCGGGACGGGGCTGGGTGTGTCGGGCCTGATCCCGTCGGGGGCCGAAAACATGGCGCCCATCTCCGGGGAAGGCGGCCATGTCAGCCTGGCCGCAACCAACGCGCATGAAGCGGCCGTGCTGGAACGCCTGCGGGAGCGTTTTGGCCACCCTTCTGCAGAGCGGGCGCTGTCCGGTCCGGGGCTGGTGAATCTGTACGAGGCTGTTTGCCGATTGGCGGGTCGACCGATCGGGACACTGGGTCCGGCGGACGTGATCGAGCGTGCGCGCAGCGCCCAGGATTCGTGTTGTGTCGATGCGCTCGGCCTGTTCTTTGGCTTTCTCGGCAGCGTGGCCGGGAATCTGGCCCTGACACTGGGCGCTCGGGGCGGCCTCTACATCGGTGGCGGGATCGTGCCCCGGCTGCTGCCCGAACTGGAGCGCTCGGCGTTTCGCGAGCGCTTCGAGGCCAAGGGGCGTTATCGAGACTACCTGGCTGCGATTCCGACCTGGGTCATTCACGCCGAAGTCTCGCCGGCACTGGCTGGCGTGGCACGTGCGCTGGACATGCCGTGAGCGTGGATTCGATAACCCATCCGATTTTTTTGAACAAGACCTGCGCTGACCCATCGTGAAATGGCCATTGCTCGCTATGAAAGCAGGACTTTTTTAGACTGATCCCGAGGGACGCCGAGTGGCCGGCAACAGCACCGTCGCAATCGCCAGCACCATCAACCCCACGGCGGCCCAGTCCTGCCAGTGCAGCACCTCGCCCAGCCACAGGGCACCACTGAACACGCCCACCACCGGGATGAACATCACGCTCAGGGTCGAGGCCACGGGCGGCAGGCCGCGCGCCAGGTAGAGCCAGGCGGTCTGTGCGAAGACGAAGACGCCCAGCGCGTTGAACACCACGGCGCCCCAGCCTTCGGGTGACGGCCAGCGCCACTGATTACGCTCCAGGGCCAGCGACAGCCCGGTCATCACGACCGTGGTCATCGCCGTCATCCAGAAGGCAATGGCCAGCGTGGGCACCGGCAGGCTGGTGCGCCGCAGCATGCGCGTGCCCACGGCCCAGGTGCCCGCGGCGGTCAGCATCATCAGCACGCCCAGCGGCCGGCCCGCCATGGCCGTGAGCTCGTGCCACAGCAGCAGCGCCACCCCCAGCGCGGCCGCCGCCACGCCGCCCCAGGCGCGGGCGCTGAGCCGGTCGCCAAACCAGAGCGCGCCGATCACCGCCGAGAAAATCGGCATGGTGTAGCCCAGGATCGCCGCCCGCCCGCTGGACAGCGACTGGATCGCCACGATGGCCAGCGCGTGCCAGAAGAACATGTTGAACACCGCCAGCTTGAACAGCTCCGGCCAGTAGCGCTGCTCGATGCGGAACGGCACCTTCAGCGCGACCAGCACGCCGCCCAGCACCGGCAGGCCCAGCACCATGCACAGCGTTCGGAAGGTCAGTGGCGGGTAGCCCGTCACGCCCAGTTTCATGATCGGCCAGTTGATGCCCCAGACCAGCGTGAGTGCGATGAGGACGGTGAGCTGGCGTCGGGAGAGTGCGTGCATCGCCCGATGGTAGGGGCAACCGTAAAATCCTGCGCATGACCTTTCTCGACATGCTGGGCGACGCGGCGCGCCAAAACGGATCCATGCTCTGCGTAGGCCTGGACCCCGAGCCTACCCGGTTCCCCGGCCGGCTCAAGGGAGACTCCAACAAGATCTACGACTTCTGTGCATCCATCGTCGATGCCACGGCCGACCTGGTGATTGCCTTCAAGCCGCAGATCGCCTACTTCGCGGCGCACCGCGCCGAAGGCCAGCTCGAGCGCCTGATGGAGCACATGCGCCGCGTGGCGCCCCGGGTGCCGATCATCCTGGACGCCAAGCGCGGCGACATCGGCTCCACCGCCGAGCAGTACGCCATCGAGGCCTTCGAGCGCTACGGCGCCGACGCCGTCACGTTGTCGCCCTTCATGGGCTTCGACTCGGTGGCCCCCTACCTCAAGTACGAAGGCAAGGGTGCCTTCCTGCTGTGCCGCACCTCCAACCCCGGCGGCGACGACCTGCAGAACCAGCGCCTGGCTTCGGTTGAAGGCCAGCCGCTGCTGTACGAACACGTGGCCCGGCTCGCGCAAGGCCCGTGGAACCTCAACGGCCAGCTCGGTCTGGTGGTCGGCGCGACCTATCCGGCCGAGATCGAGCGCGTGCGCGCGCTGGCGCCGACGCTGCCGTTGCTGATTCCCGGCGTCGGCGCACAGGGCGGCGACGCCGCGGCCACCGTCAGGGCCGGCTGGCGCGGCACCGCGACGCAAGACACCGGTCCGATCATCGTGAACTCGTCGCGCGCGATCCTGTATGCCTCGCCGGGCGACGACTTCGCCGACGCGGCGCGGCGCGAGGCGTTGCGCACCCGCGATCTGCTGCAGGCCGCGCGCGGCTGAGGACCCCGCTGTCCCACTTGACAGCCCATTGCGGCACTTAAACCATGCAGCTCAAATGGCTGGAAGACCTGGTGGCACTGGCGCAGACGCGCAGCTTCAGTCGCGCGGCCGAACTGCGCCACGTCACGCACCCGGCATTCGGGCGGCGAATCAAGGCGCTGGAAGACTGGGCCGGTGCGGCGCTGGTGGAGCGCGGCAGCAGTCCGGCCACGTTGACGGCCGCCGGCGAGCGCCTGCTGGCCGACGCTCGCGACCTGCTCCAGGGCGTCGGCCAGGCGCGCGACGCGCTGCAGGGCGCGGCTGGCCGGCGCGAGCGCACCGTGACCCTGGCCACCGGCCGCACGCTGGCGCGCACCCTGGTGGCGGACTGGCTGCCTCGCATTGCGCCGTTGCTGGACGCGGTTCAAGGCGAATTCCACATCCGGACACGGTCGCTGGCCGATACCGTGCAGATGCTGGAGCGCGGCGATGCCGACTTCATGCTCACCTACCACCACCCGGTGCTGGCGGTGCAGCTCAATGCACGCCAGTACACCCACATCACCCTGGCGCAGGACAGCCTGGTGCCCGTCACACGCTGCAGCGCGCTGGGCCAGCGCAGCCACGAATTTGCGTCGCCCGCGCCGGTGCCCTATCTCGCCTATGCCGGCACGCTGGCGCTGGGCCGGCTGGTGGAAGACCATCTGGCCAACCACCCGCAGGCACCCTGGCTGCGCCGTTTGGTCGAATGCGACTCGGCCGATGCCTTGCTGGAGTACGCGCTCAAGGGCGTGGGCGTGGCCTGGCTGCCGTGGTCCATGGTCGCCACGGCGTGCAAGGCCGGGCAACTGGCGCCAGCGGGCGATGCGCGGCTGACGGTGGACTTCGAGGTGCGCCTGTACCGCGCCAAACGCGAAGGCCGCGCCTTGACCGAGGCCATCTGGCAGTCGGCGCTAACGCGTTGAACCCGCCCCGGCGCGCCTGTTCGTGCCGAATAAGCACATTGCTGTGCCCAGCATGCATTCCAGACATGCCACCGGCTCCGACAATGAAGCCGGCCCGTTTACAACCGTTTTCCACCACGCCAACCCACGGAGTTGTTCCATGACCCACCCGCTTCCCCTTCGCCGCCTCGGTCTGCTGGCCGGTCTGGCGCTCTGCGCCCTCAGCCCCATGGCCGCGCTGGCCCAGACCGACTATCCGTCCAAGCCCATCACCCTCATCGTCGGCTACCCGCCCGGCGGCAGCACCGACCTGACGGGGCGCACGGTGGCGGCGGAGCTGTCCAAGAAGCTCGGCGTGCCGGTGGTCATTGAAAACGTGGGCGGCGCCGGCGGCAGCATCGGCGCGCAGAAGGTCATCAACGCCGCGCCCGATGGCTACACCCTGCTGGTCGGCGCCAACAATGAGATCGCCATCAGCCGGCTGGTGTCGGCCAGCGTCAAGTACAACCTGAACGACTTCACGCCGATCGGCCTGATCGCCTCGCAGCCCATGGTGCTGGTGGCGTCCACGAAGAGTGGCGTGAAGAGCATCGACCAGTTCATGAGCCTGGTGAAGGCCAGCCCCGGCAAGTTCAGCTACGGCAGCTCCGGCGTGGGTACGGCATTGCACCTGGCCGGCGAAATGGTCAAGGACCAGGGCGGCCTGTTCATGACGCACATTCCCTACCGCGGCGTGGCGCCGCTGGCCAACGACCTGCTGGGCAACAACATCGAGTTCGGCGTGTTCGTGCTGTCCAGCGGCCTGCCGCACATCAAGAGCGGCAAGGTGGTGGCGCTGGGCACAACCGAGAAGAAGCGCTCGGCGGTGACACCCGATATCCCGGCCCTGTCGGAGAACGCGAAACTCAAGGACATCGACATCAGCAGCTGGTTCGCGTTGATGGGCCCGGCCAAGCTGCCTGAACCCGTGGTGGCCCGGCTGAAGAAGGCGCTGGCCGAATCGCTGCAATCACCGGATCTGCGCAAGAAGCTGGAGGACTCCGGCTCGGCCATCGCCGCGCTGAATGTCGATATGCCGAAGTTCCTGAAAGACGAAACCACCAAGTACCAACGCATTGTGGACTTCGCGAAGATCAAGGAGTGAATGTGAGCGAACCGCTGGTCTTCAGCCTGCCAGTCCCGGACATCACCGGCTGGCGCGCCGGCAACACCGGCGTGGAGGGCGTCTGGCAGTTTGACTCGGGGCAGCCAGGCCGCCACGTCATGATCACGGCGCTGGTGCACGGCAACGAACTCTGCGGTGCCTGGGCACTCAAGGGGCTGCTCGAAGCCGGCGTTCGTCCGCAACGCGGCAAGCTCACGCTGGCGTTCTGCAACCTGGCAGCATTCGACCGGTTCGATGCAGCGAACCACGACGCCTCACGTTTTGTCGATGAAGACCTCAACCGGCAGTGGAGCGACGCCCGCATCGACGCTGGCGGTACGCAGGAGCGCCGCCGCGCCGCCGCGCTGGGCCCGTTTGCGCAGCAGGCCGACTGGCTGCTCGACCTGCATTCCATGCACGAGCGCGCAGCTCCCCTGTTGCTGACCGGTGTGCAACCGCGCAACATTGCGCTGGCCCGTGCGCTGCGCGCGCCCGAACACATCGTGGTCGACGCCGGGCACAAGGACGGCGTGCGCCTGCGCGACTACGGGCGCTTCGGGCTGACCGACGATGCGGCGCCCGACACGCGCTCGCTGTTGATCGAATGCGGCTTTCACGGCGACGCGTCGAACCGCACGGTGGCGCGGGACCTCTGCGCACGCTTCCTTGTCGAGGCAGGCACGTTGGACGCCGACACGGCCGCCGGGCAGCTTCCCGGCTGGCGCCAGCCGGATGCGCCGCGCCAGTGGGCGCTGCATGTCACCGGCCCGGTGGTGGCGCGCAGCCCGCACTTTCGCTTCACGAAACCGTTCCAGGGGCTGGAAGTGATCGAAAGGGCCGGCACCGTGATCGGTCATCACGACGGAGATGGCTTGGGCGAGGCGGTCGTCACGCCGTACGACGACTGCGTGCTGGTAATGCCTTCAGTGCGCCAGGCCAGGGCTGGCGTCACGGTGGTGCGCTTCGCTACGCGCAAGGCGCTGTAACGGCTGCTTACGGACGAAGTGTTTCAAGATGAAAATGCCGGCGTTTTCGCTGGATTTCTTAATCGAAGTCATTTAGCCTCGGCGCTCGTCCAATGATCAGGTGAGGCCGCCATGAGCGAATTGACAGTCGAAGCGCCGCAGATTGCCGCGAAGGCGCAGGGCAAGCCCATTGCGGAGGTTCCAGACCTGGCGCCCGGACTGAAGGCGATTTCCATCGCCGCAGCCGCCAGTGCGCTGGCCGCCTGCGGCGGGGGTGGCGAGGATGCCACTTCTACATCGGCAACGGGCGGCGTCACGGCAGGCACCACGCCTGCGGTCGGCGGGCAGACCATCACGCTGCCCGCCACGGGGTATGCCTTCCCCGCGCCCGCGACGGACGAGCAGGCGGCGCGCTTTTTGCTGCAGGCCCAGTTTTCGGCCAGCGATGCCGATGTCGCCTCAGTTCGCGCCGACGGCTATGCCGCATGGCTGGAGCGCCAGGTCGCGCAGCCTTATGGCCCCACCGGCTGGGACTGGCTGAACGGCCAGGGCTATGGCGATGTTCTCAACACGGCCAACTTTTACGACAACAGCTACCCGGCCGACTACATGATCTGGAATCAGCTCATGGCAGCGCCCGACCCGATGCGCAAGCGCATGGCGTTGGCCCTGTCGGAGTTTTTTGTGGTGTCGCTCTCGGGCCTGAATTTCAGCTGGCGCAGCCACGCCATGGCACATTACTGGGACACGCTGGCCGCCCATGCATTTGGCAATTACCGCAACCTGCTGGAAGCGGTGACCCTGAATGTGGCGATGGGTTATTACCTCAACACCAAGGGCAACAAGAAGGCCGACGGAAAAGGGAGCCAGCCGGACGAGAACTACGCCCGCGAGGTGATGCAGCTTTTCACCATCGGACTGAACCAGCTCAATCCAGACGGCACGGCCAAGACGGACGGTGCCGGCAAGAAAATAGACTCCTATGGCGCCAGCGATGTGAGCAACCTGGCGCAGGTCTTCACGGGCTACGACGTGGACCAGAGCCAGAACGTGGTGACCGTCATTGCACAGACCGGGGGTGGCAGCCGCAATGTGGGCAATACTGCGTTTGCGCGCCTGCCCATGGTGCAAACCGGCAACAACCACTCCACCGGCGCCGCCACATTCCTGGGCACCACGGTTGCAGCCAACGTTCCGGCCAAAGACGCGTTGAAGACCGCGCTCGACACGCTGTTCAACCATCCCAACACGGCGCCGTTTTTCTGCCGACAGATGATTCAGCGGCTGGTGACCAGCAACCCCAGTCCGGCCTATGTCGCCCGCGTGGCCGCCGTATTCGCCAATAACGGGGCCGGTGTGCGGGGCGACCTGGCCTATGTATTTGCGGCCATCCTGAGGGATGACGAAGCACGGGGACCCGACGGATTGTCCCAGCCCGAATTTGGCAAATTGCGCGAACCGATGCTGCGCCTGGTGCAATGGGCGCGGACCTTCGGCGTCACTTCGGCACTGGGCTCCTGGAAGATGGGTGATTTGAGCAATGCCGGGACGCAGCTTGGACAAAGCCCGCTGCGCTCGCCCTCGGTGTTCAATTTTTTCCGGCCCGGCTATGTGCCGCCTTCCACCGCGCTGAGTGCGGGTGCCGTGGCGCCGGAATTCCAGCTGGTCAACGAAAGCAGTGTCGGGGGCTACCTGAACTACATGCAGGGGGTCATCCAGAACGGCATTTATGTGAGTGCGCCCGACCGGCCGAATGCGCCGTCGACCCCGCCTGCTCCAGGCGGCTATGACATCAAGGCCCCCTATACCAGCGAACTGGCATTGGTGGCCGATGCGGCCGCCCTGGTGCAGCGCCTCAACAAGCTGATGTGTGCCGGCCAGTTGTCGGCGGCCACCCAGACGCTGATCGTGAGTGCGCTCAATGCCACGGCGGTGACCGCCGCCAGCACCGATACCGTCAAGCGCAACCGGGTCTTTGCCGCGGTTCTGATGGTGATGGCATCCGCCGAGTACCTGATTCAAAAATAGGAAGCACGCCATGCACCTCCTTGATCCTGACCTCCATACCCGCAGGGCTTTTCTACGGCGCACCGGGCAACTGGCCCTGACCGGCACGGCCTTGCCCCTGGCGCTGAACCTGGCGGCCATGGGTGAGGCCGCGGCATTCAACGCCACCGACTACAAGGCGCTGGTCTGCGTCTTCCTCTACGGCGGCAACGACTATGCCAACACCGTCGTCACCTACGACGACCCCAGCTACAACCTCTACAGCACCATCCGGGGCGGCGGTGCGGGCCAGACTGCCGGCGGCATCGCCCTGGCCAAGTCGGCGCTCGCGCCGACGCTGCTGAATCCCACGACGCCGTTGGCCGGCGGGCTGCAGTACGCGTTGCACCCGTCGATGACCGGGCTGGCCGGCCTGTTCAACATGGGACGCGCCGCAGTGCAACTCAACGTCGGTCCGCTGGTGGTGCCGCTGACGCGCACGCAGTACAACAGCACAGACCGCACGACCAACCCCCGACCGCCGCAGCTTTTTTCGCACAATGACCAGCAGTCGATCTGGCAGTCATCGTCACCGGAGGGCTCCAAGATCGGCTGGGGTGGCAACATTGGCGATCTGGCGCTCGACAGCAATGGCAACTCGCTCTTCACCTGCATCAACGTGTCCGGCAACGCTGTGTTCCTGTCGGGCGACAGCGCGCTGTCCTACCAGGTTAGCACCGGCGGCGCGGTGGCGATCAACAGCGTGAAAAACAATGTCTACGGCTCGGCGGCCGTGAAGGCCGCGATGGCGACGCTGGTGCAGCAAAGCCGCACCAACCTGCTGGAGAACGAATACAACCGCGTCACGACCCGCGCTGTGACCGCCGAGTCGCAGGTGACGTCGGCGCTGCTGGCCAACCCGGCGACCAACCCACCGTTCAGCAGCTTCCCCACCAACAACCCGCTGGCCGACCAGCTCAGGATGGTGGCACGGCTGATCGCGGCGCGCAGCGCGCTGGGCGCCACGCGCCAGGTGTTCATGGTCTCGATCGGTGGCTTCGATCTGCACGACAACCTCATCGCACAGCAGCCGACCCTGCTGACCCGCGTGAGCGAGGCGATGACCGCGTTCTACAACGCCACCGCCACGCTGGGCGTGGCCGACAAGGTCACCGCGTTCACCGCGTCGGATTTCGGTCGTACGCTGGCCTCCAACGGCGACGGCTCCGACCACGGCTGGGGTGGCCACCATCTGATGGTGGGCGGGGCGGTCAAAGGAGCGGCCTTCTATGGCACGCCGCCCCCGGTGAGCGTGGGCAACACCAGAGACAGTATGGGCAACTATGCGCCCGTGGACCAATGGCATGTCGGACAAGGCCGCCTGCTGCCCAGCACCTCGGTGGACCAGTACGCTGCCACGCTGGCGCGCTGGTTCGGCGTGGCCGACAGCGAGCTGGCCGGCATCCTGCCCAACCTGAGCCACTTCGGCGCCGCCGCCGGCCGGCCCGACTACCCCGCCGACCTGGGGTTCATGCTGTAAGGGGGTGCCCCGCGTGACAGCGGGGGGATGCGCGGCGCGGCTACCATGCGGCCTGGACAGCGGGGCGCGACGGCGCCGGACCGATGCCAACCCCTCCGGAGAAACGCCCATGAAACTCTATGTTTCCCCCCGCGCACCCAGCCCGCGTCGCGTGCTGATGTTCCTGGTCGAGAAAAACATCACTGGCATCGACCTGGTGAACATCGATCTCACCACCAACGAACACAAGGGCCAGGCCTACCGGGCCAAGAGCCCGTTGGCCAAGGTGCCCGCGCTGGAACTGGACGACGGCCGCGTGCTCACCGAAACCCGCGCCATCTGCACGTATCTGGAAGGCCTCTACCCCGAACCCAACCTGATGGGCGTCGATTTTGACGAGCGCGCCTTCATCGAGATGACCGACCGCCGGGTGGAGTTGTACCTGCTGGGCAGCATCGCCAACAGCATTCGCCACACCCACCCGGGCCTGGCCGCGCTGGAGCAGCCGCAGTTCCCCGACTTCGGCCAGTCCCAGGCCGTGAAGGTGCGCGAGATCGCCGGCTGGTTCGACACCGTGCTGAGCCACCAGCCGTGGATGGCCGGCCAGCGCTTCACGATTGCCGACATCACGGCTTTCTGCGCGCTGGAGTTCGCCCGCGGCCTGATGAAGTTCAAGCCCGGTGACGAGGGTTTCAACGCCCTGGAGGCCTGGCGCGACCGTGTGGCCGAGCGGCCGAGCTCAAGGGTTTAGGCCGGCGGTAGAGGCGCCGTCCTGTTGGCGGAGTGAATGCAAGTTGCCTTTGAAGGCGGACGGTGGCTCAAAGCGGCCCGGAACAGGTTCCTGACAAGAAGCGACAATCGCCGTAAACTCAGGAGTCACTTTCCAGAGCGTACAGTTAAATGCCTTCCATCCTGCGCTCAGTCCGCCGCGTTGTCGGCCAGCCTTGTGTCGTGATCGCCGCGATCCTTCTCGTCAACCCCGCCGCACAGGCGCAGTCCCAGGGCACGGCGCAGCCGGGGGCCAGCACGGCCTGCCCGGCACTCCTGCAGCACACCTTCCCGCGGCTGCAGGACGAGAAACCCCAGCCCCTGTGCCAGTACGCCGGCAAGGTGCTGCTGGCCGTCAACACCGCGAGCTTCTGCGGCTTTACCCCGCAGTACAAGGGGCTGGAGGCGTTGTACGCCCGGTACAAGGACCAGGGCCTGGTCGTGCTGGGTTTCCCGTCCAACGATTTCTCCCAGGAGACTGGCAACAACCAGCAGATTGCCGATTTCTGCGAAAACACGTTCGGCGTGAAATTCCCGATGTTCGCAAAAACCAGCGTGACGGGCGATCAGGCTTCGCCGTTTTTCAAGCAACTGGCGGCGCAAAGCGGACAAAAGCCGCGGTGGAACTTCTACAAGTACCTCATCGGCCGCGATGGCCGCGTCGCGGGCAGTTACGGTAGCATGACCAGCCCCGACGACCGGGCGCTGCTGAAGGATGTCGAAAAGCAGCTTTCAGCGAAGTGACGTCGATGGGCTTGCGTCAGGGCCTCAGGCGTGCCGAAGCTGGGCGCTTTGCTATTGATAGCAAATAGTGTCCATCCGACGATGGGAAAAGCCATTTTTCTTTCATATTTTCGGTCCGGAATGCTTCCGGGCATCCCACGGGCCGACATCGCCTATTTCCACGGAACTGGTGCTTGCTTGAGGGCCTTCAGCATCGCCGGCAGATGCGCGGCGGACTCGACCAGCCGGGCGTCCAGCACGGCCTGCAGCCGGTCGGTACCGGTCCTGGGGGCGGTCGCCAGCAGCCTTTGCGCGGTGACGAGGTCGTTCATCGCGCCGAGCAGGTCCTGCGCCTGCGCGAGCGCCTCGCTGCACGGGGCCATCTGTTCGGGCGGCCACAGGCTAGCCAGGAAATCCAGCGCGTAGCGCAGTTTCTTGGCCTCGATGCGCACCTGGTGGCGTTCGATCGGATCGAACAGGTCCGCTTTCCTGATTTGTTGCAGCAACTTGCGGTGGCGCTGGCGCAGGCGCTTGCTCGCCCACGGGGTGAGCCGGTACGCTGGGGATGTCGGTTCGTCGAGCTTGAGGCTCAACAGTTCCCCTGCGAAAGCCAGCAGGTGTTCGCTGTAGTCGCGGCTGGCCAGGCTGTTCCGGGCGACGGTGGTGGCGGTTGCGCCTTCTCTGCGCGCCCAGGCTTGCAAACGGACAGCGTCGCGCGGGGGCAGCAGCGCGGCCAAGCCTGGGAGCAGCGTGGTGCGGAACACGTCATGGTCGCGCGCGGCGCCCAGACTCTGCGCCAGGGCCTTCCATGCATTGCTCCAGCGCGTCACAAATTTCCCGGGCAGCACCGGCGAGAACACGCGCAGCGCGGCGCGCACGCGGCGAATCGCGACCCGGGCCTGATGCAGGAACTCGATGTCGTCGCCGGTCAGCACGCCGGCCTCGTTGGCCTGCAGGTGCGCCAGGCAGGCCAGCGCCACGGTGCGAAACGCATCGACCGGATGTTGTGCGGGTTGCAGCGCGACCGGGTTGGCTTTCGCCGGTTTGACGCGGCGACCCTGGAAGAGCCTGTAGCCGCGCTCGGCCTTGCTGGTCGCGACCGGGTGCAGCCGCGCGGCCTTTGCGAGCTTGCGCGCCAGGCTGAACAGCCCATCGGGCGGGCCCTCTTTCAGTTCGAGCTCCAGCTCCAGCACTGGCACGCCGCGCGGCCCGCCGGGCGTGACAGACGTGATGCGCCCGCGGTCCAGCGCCACTTCGATCAGTGCCCCACGGTGCGCGAGCTGCCAGCTGCGGCGCGTGAAGTCGGTGGTGAATACCGGCACGAGGGCGCTGGCAAGCGCCTGCAATTCGCCCGCCAGTGCGATGTCGTCCACCAGCGCTGCGAAGTCAAACCGGCCGGGTGGAGTGGGCGCTTCCCATTCACCGCGACGCGCGAGGCCACCGATCACCGTGCCGGCGGTCTTGACCGTCAGCAGCGTCTGCTGCCCGACGCGGCGCTGGCGCACCGCCACACGCCGCCCGAGCAGGGCGCGCTGCGGCGTGTCGAAGTAAGTGCTGAACAGCCGCTGCCGCTGGGAGGGCTCGGTCGCCAGCAGCGGATGCGCCAGCAGGGCTGGCACATCCTTCGCGGCAATCGCCAGCTTCAGTTCGGTTTCAAGGGCCATGGCCGGATGGGTGAGGCAAGAAAGACCCCCAGTCTGCCAGCAAGCGGCGCCGGACGCCAGAGCAACGTCAGCGAACCTTGGCGGGGCGATTTCGGAACAAAATCGGCACTGCCCCAGCGTCAATCGGGCGCAGATGGCTATTAAAAAAGAAGCATTGGGACGCCCGGCCCCTCAGGCCGACGGCAGCAAGCGCGCCAAATAGCGCCCGGTAAAGCTGTCAGGGTTCGCCGCCAGCTCCTCCGGGGTGCCTGTGCCCACCACGGTGCCGCCGCCCGCGCCCCCCTCGGGGCCCATGTCGATGAGCCAGTCGGCGGTCTTGATGACGTCCAGGTTGTGCTCGATGATGACGATGGTGTTGCCGGCGTCGCGCAGTTGATGCAGCACCCTCAAAAGCAGGTCGATGTCCGCGAAGTGCAGGCCAGTGGTCGGTTCGTCCAGGATGTAGAGCGTGCGGCCGGTGTCGCGCTTGCTCAGTTCCAGCGCCAGCTTCACGCGCTGGGCCTCGCCGCCTGACAACGTAGTGGCGGCCTGGCCCAGGCGGATGTAGCTCAGGCCCACGTCCAGCAGGGTGTGCAGCTTGCGCGCGATGGTGGGCACATCCTTGAAAAGGGCGTGGGCGGCTTCCACGGTCATGTCCAGGATCTGGGCGATGTTCCGGCCCTTCCACAGCACTTCGAGCGTTTCGCGGTTGTAGCGCAGGCCGCGGCAGGTGTCGCAAGGCACGTAGACGTCGGGCAGGAAGTGCATCTCCACCTTCACCATGCCGTCCCCCTGGCAGGCCTCGCAGCGCCCGCCAGCCACGTTGAAGCTGAAGCGGCCCGCGCCGTAGCCGCGCTCGCGCGCCGTGGGCACTTCGGCCATCAGTTCGCGGATGGGCGTGAACAGCCCGGTGTAGGTGGCCGGGTTGCTGCGCGGCGTGCGGCCGATCGGCGACTGGTCCACGTTGATGACCTTGTCGAAGTGCTCCAGGCCCTGGATCTCTTCGTGCGCGGCGGGTTCGTCATGCGCGCGGTGGATCTTGTGGGCCGCGGCCGTGTACAGCGTGTCGTTGACCAGCGTGGACTTGCCCGAGCCGGAGACGCCGGTCACGCAGGTCAGCAGGCCGACGGGCACATCGACGCTCACGCCTTTGAGGTTGTTGCCGGTGGCGCCCACCACGCGAAGCACCTGGGGCTCCTTCTGGTCTCTGAGTGCGTGGCGCTTTGCCGGCACGGCGATGCTCCTGACCCCCGACATGTATTGCCCGGTGACCGAGCCTGGCGTGGCCTCGATTTCAGCCGCCGTGCCCTGCGCCATCACGCGCCCGCCGTGCACGCCCGCGCCGGGCCCCATGTCGATGACGTGGTCGGCCGCGCGGATCATGTCCTCGTCATGCTCGACCACCAGCACGCTGTTGCCGATGTCGCGCAGGTGTTTCAGCGTGCCGATCAGGCGGTCGTTGTCGCGCTGGTGCAGGCCGATGCTGGGCTCGTCGAGCACGTACATCACGCCGGTCAGGCCCGAGCCGATCTGGGACGCGAGGCGGATGCGCTGGGCCTCGCCGCCGCTCAGGGATTCCGCGCTGCGGTCCAGGCTCAGGTAGTTCAGGCCGACGTCGTTGAGGAACTTCAGGCGCGAGCCGATCTCGCGCACCACCTTGTCGGCGATCTCGGCCTTGGCGCCATGCATCTTCAGCGTGCTGAAGTAGTCATGCGCCTCGCGCAACGTGGCGTGGCTGATCTGGTAGATCGCGCGGGCCTGGTCGCCTTCACCGATCTTGACGTTGCGTGCCTCGCGCCGCAACCGGGTGCCGCCGCAATCGGTGCAGGGCTGCGTACTGCGGTAGCGCGAAAGTTCTTCGCGCACCACCACCGAATCGGTCTCTCGAAAGCGTCGCGCCATGTTGGGGATGATGCCTTCGAACGGGTGCTTCTTGGTCACGCGCTTGCCTTGCGAGGCCCCGCTGTCCATCACGTAGCTGAACTTGATGTCGTCCTCGCCCGAGCCATACAGGATGGCGTGCCGCACCGGCTCCGGCAGCGATTCGAACGGCGCATCGATGTCGAAGGCGTAGTGCTTGGCCAGGCTTTCGAGCAGGGCAAAGTAATAGCCGTTGCGCCGGTCCCAGCCCTTGATCGCACCGCTGGCCAGACTCAGTGTGGGGAAGGCCACGACGCGCGCCGGGTCGAAGAAGTCCATGGTGCCCAGGCCGTCGCAGGTCGGACAAGCGCCGACGGGCGAGTTGAACGAAAACAGGCGCGGCTCCAGTTCACTGATGGAATAGCTGCAGACCGGGCAGGCAAACTTGGCGTTGAAAAGGTGCTCCACGCCGCTGTCCATCTCCAGCGCGATGGCGCGGCCCTCGGCCAGGCGCAGCGCGGCCTCGAAACTCTCGGCCAGGCGCTGGCGGATCTGGTCGAAGGCGGTGCGCGTGGCCAGGGCCGCTGCCTCGGTCGCATCGCCGGATTCTTCGGCCGGCACGGTGTCGGCCGGCCGGGCGCGGGTCTTCACGCGATCGATCACCACGTCGATATCGTGTTTTTCGGTCTTCTTGAGTTTGGGCAGGTTGTCGAAATCGTACGTCGTGCCGCCGACGCGGAAACGCACGTAGCCCTGGGCCTGCATGTCGGCAAACAGCTCAAGGAACTCGCCTTTTTTCTCTCGCGCCACCGGCGCCAGGATCATCAGTTTCGTGTCCTCGGGCAGCGCCAGCGCGGCATCGACCATCTGGCTCACAGTCTGGGCCTGCAGCGGCAGATTGTGGTCGGGGCAGTAGGGCGTGCCGGCGCGGGCGAACAGCAGGCGCAGATAGTCGTGGATTTCGGTCACCGTGCCCACGGTGGAGCGCGGGTTGTGGGAGGTGGCCTTCTGCTCGATCGAGATCGCGGGGCTCAGGCCCTCGATCAGGTCCACGTCGGGCTTGTCCATCAGCTGCAGGAACTGCCGGGCGTAGGCGCTCAGGCTTTCCACGTAGCGGCGCTGGCCTTCGGCGTAAAGGGTGTCGAACGCCAGGCTCGACTTGCCCGAGCCCGACAGACCGGTGATCACCACGAGCTGGTTGCGCGGGATGTCCAGGTCGATGTTCTTGAGGTTGTGCGTGCGAGCCCCCCGCACGCTGATGCGCTGCTGGCGCAGCACCGCAGCCAGGTACCGGTCTTCCGGGCCTCTCGTTGCCAATGGTGCAAGGGCGTCAAGGGGGTGGAGGTTGTCGGTGGAGGCGTTCAAGGTGGATGGGTCCGGGAAAACCCTCCATTATCCGTGCTGGCGTGATTTCCGGCTTGGGTCAGGATGGCGCGTGAACCGGGGCCTTGAGGCGGCTGCCCGTGCCGATCAGGGAGAATGACAGCTTTTCTACCTGCCTTGCGGATCGGTCTCCAGCGTGTCTGAGTCTTCTGTTTCCCCTTCGTCCACGGCACCCGTGTCCACCGCAATGACGTCCGTGGAGCGTCGCGCCAGCCTGTCGCTGGCTTCCATTTTTGCCCTGCGCATGCTGGGGCTGTTTATCGTGCTGCCGGTGTTTGTGCTGGAAGCGCAGCGGTACCCCGGTGGCGACGATCCGGCCCAGATCGGCCTGGCGATGGGGATTTACGGACTGACGCAGGCGGTCTTGCAACTGCCCCTCGGCATGGCGTCGGACCGGCTCGGGCGCAAGCGCGTGATCGTTTTCGGACTGCTGCTGTTTGCAGCAGGCAGCCTGCTGGCGGCCGCTGCGACCAGTCTGAACGGGCTGATACTTGGGCGCAGCCTGCAGGGCGCAGGCGCCGTTTCGGCCGCCGTGACCGCCTTGCTGGCGGACCTGACGCGCGATGAGGTCCGCACCAAGGCCATGGCGCTGGTGGGCGGCAGCATTGGGTTGATGTTTGCACTGTCACTGGTGCTCGCGCCCGTGCTGGTGGCCGCCATAGGGCTGCCGGGGCTGTTCGTGCTGACCGCCGGGCTCGCGCTGGGCGGTGTGGCCATGGTGGTCTGGGGCGTTCCGCCCGAGCCGGCGGTGCACAAGAACCAGCCGCGCGGCAAGTTGTCGGAGGTGCTGCGCCATCCCGGCCTGCTGCGGCTGAATTTTGGCGTGTTCATGCTCCATTCCGTGCAACTGGCCATGTGGATGGCCGTGCCGGCCCTGCTGGAGCAGGCCGGGCTGTCGAAAGACCATCACTGGTGGGTGTACCTGCCGGCGGTGCTGGCGTCGTTCTTCGTCATGGGCGGCACGCTGTTCCCGCTGGAGCGCCGCGGCTACCTGCGCGCGGTGTTCCTTGCGGCCATCGGCCTGATCGCGCTGGTGCAGCTGGGCCTGCTGGCGACAGCCTCGGCCACGCCGACGGTCACTTCACTGGGGCTGCTGATGTTTGTCTTCTTCTGCGGCTTCAACATCCTCGAGGCCAGCCAGCCCAGCATGGCTTCGCGTCTTGCGCCGCCGCAGGCGCGCGGCGCGGCGCTGGGGGTCTACAACACGCTGCAGTCGCTCGGCCTGTTTGCCGGCGGCTTGGCCGGCGGCTTGCTGGTCAAGGGCTATGGCGTGCAGGGCCTGTTTGCGGTCTGTACCGCGGCCACCCTGCTGTGGCTGGTGATCGCCTGGCCGATGCAGCCCCCGGGTAAAACCGCCGGCCCGGCCGTTTCTGTGGCCCCATAATCAGGGCATTTTCTGAGGAGTTTTCATGGCATCGGTCAATAAAGTCATCATTGTCGGCAACCTCGGCCGTGACCCCGAAGTGCGCTCCTTCCCCAGCGGCGACCGGGTGGCCAACGTCACGGTGGCGACCACGGACAAATGGAAGGACAAGCAGACCGGCGAAATGCGTGAGGCCACCGAATGGCATCGCGTGGTGTTCAACGGGCGGCTTGCCGAGATTGCGGAGCAGTACCTGCGCAAGGGTTCGCAGGTCTATGTCGAGGGCAGCCTGCGCACGCGCAAATGGACCGACCAGTCCGGGGTGGAGAAATACAGCACCGAGATTCGCGCCGACCAGATGCAGATGCTGGGCAGCCGCCAGGGCATGGGTCAGCCGTCTGACGACGAAGGGGGTGGCGGCGGTTACGACAGTACCCCCCGCCGGGCCCCGCCGCCCTCGCGCGCAGCGCCTGCTGCCGCGCCGGCACAGCGTCCCCCGGCACCTGCACCCAAGGCGTCCAGCGGCTTTGATGACATGGACGACGACATTCCCTTTTGAAACGCTCATCGTGGGCGTGATGTCCCCATCCCCTGAAAGCCTCCACGGCCACGGCCCTGGAGGTTTTTTTGGGCCTTGACAAATACATGGGGGGGTATATATACTGTGCCAAGTATCCAAGGAATTGCCATGCGTTTTGCTGTTTTGCCTGTCCATCGTTCGTTTCTGGTTGCTGCCTTGGGGCTGGCGCTGGGGTTCGGTGCCGCGCAGGCCGCCAGCCCGGTCGAGGTGGCCGTGGTCCAGGCGCGTCCCCAGGCCGTCCCCACGGGTTTCGAGTTCGATGGCGTGGTCGAGCCGGTGAAGCAGAGCACCATTGCGTCGCAGGCTTCCGGCCGCGTTGCCAGCATCACGGTCAAGGCCGGCGATCAGGTGCGTGCCGGCCAGCTGCTGGCGACCATCGACGACCGCGAAACCCAGACCGGCGTACAACGCAGTCAGGCCCAGGTGTCCCAGGCCGACGCCGAATGGCGCAATGCCCAGGCCAATGCCGAGCGCACCCGCGAGTTGCAGTCCAAGGGCTTTGTCAGTAAGGCAGCGCTGGATACGGCCGAGCTCCAGTTGAAGGCGGCGCAGGCAGGCCGCGACGTGGCCAGCGCCGGCGCGCGCCAGTCGTCCCTGTCCCAAGGCTTTACCCGGGTCACGGCGCCCTACGACGGCTGGGTGCTGCAGACCCTGAGTGAAGCCGGCGACCTGGCCGTGCCGGGCAAGCCGCTGATGACGCTCTACGCGCCCTTGCCGCTGCGCGCGGTCGTGCAGGTGCCTGCCTCGCGCGGAGAAGCCGCCCGTGCAGCGAGCCGGATCGAGGTACAGCTGCCAGGTGCCGACGGCGCCGGCCAGTGGGTCAGTCCCAGCAGCCGTTCAGTGATGCCGGCCGCTGATCCGGTGTCCCAGACGATCGAATGGCGGCTTGAACTGCCGTCCACCGCGGTTCGTGGCCTGGTGCCGGGGCAGCAGGTACGTGTGCGCTTCGTGGGCGGCCAGGCGCAGAGGGTGGTGGTCCCGGCTGCCGCCGTGTTGCGCCGCGGAGAGCTGACGGCCGTCTATGTGGCGACGCCCACCGGCTTTGCGCTGAAGGCGGTGCGCCTGGGCCCCGACCACGGCGCCGCAGGCGTCGAAGTACTCGCTGGTCTGGGCCCGGACGATCGAGTGGCGCTCGACCCGGTGCGTGCGGGACTGGCGGGCGCCCGGGCTGCAGGCGCTGCCGCTCCCGCCACCGTCAAACCGGCCAGCGCGGCACGCTGAAGGCTGGCCATGCAAGAACAGAAAAACGCCTCCACGCCGCGTCTCGGCGCATCGGGCCGCATTGCGGCCGCGTTCCAGTCCAATGCCATCACGCCGCTGCTGGCGCTGGTGGCCCTGCTGCTCGGCCTTTTCGCCGTGCTGGTCACGCCGCGCGAGGAAGAGCCGCAGATCAATGTGACCATGGCCAACGTGCTGATCCCGTTCCCCGGGGCCAGCAGCGAAGACGTGCAGAACATGGTGGCCCGGCCGGCCGAGCAGGTGCTCTCGCAGATCGCCGGCATCGAACACACCTATTCCGTGGCGCGCCCCGGACTGGCGGTGCTGACGGTGCAGTTCAAGGTGGGCGTGCCGCGCACCGATGCGCTGGTGCGCCTGTATGACGTGCTCAACGCCAACCAGGACTGGGTGCCGCGCGATCTCGGCACCCTGACCCCGATCGTCAAACCCAAGGGCATCGATGACGTGCCGGTGCTGGCCGTCACGCTGTGGAGCCGGGACGGACTTGCCGGCAATGATCTGGAGCGCGTGGCGCGCACGGTCGAGCTGGAACTCAAGGGTGTGCCGGGAACGCGCGAGATCCAGACCATTGGCGGTCCGGGCCGTGCGGTTCACGTGTGGCTCGATCCGGTGCGACTGCGCGAACGCGGCATCGATGTCCTGGGCCTGAAGGCGACGCTGGCGGCGGCCAACTTCGGCATGCCGTCGGGCGCCGTGCTCGACCCGGCGGGCAAGGTGCCGCAGATGTTGAGTGTGGAGACCGGCGAATTCCTGAGCAGCGCGGACGACATCGGATCGCTGGTGGTCGGGGTCAGCAATGGCAAGCCGGTGTACCTGCGGGAAGTCGCGAAGATCGAGGCCGGCGCCCAGCTGCCCCAGCGCTACGTATGGTTCACCCCAGGTGCGGCCAGTGTGGGCAGTGGTACCACCACGACCGCCCCGGTGGCGGCGGGCCAGGTCTACCCGGCCGTGACGCTGACCGTCACGAAGAAGCCCGGTGAAAACGCGGTCGATGTGTCGCGTGCGGCGCGGGACCGCGTGGATGCGCTGCGCAACACCGTGATCCCGTCCAACATCGAGGTCACCGTGAGCCGCGACTACGGCGAGACCGCGGCCGACAAGGCCAACAAGCTGATCCAGAAGCTGGCTTTTGCGACCGGCTCGGTGATCCTGCTGGTGGGCTTTGCGCTGGGCCGGCGCGAGGCGGTGATCGTGGGCTCGGCGGTGATCCTGACGCTCATGGCCACGCTGTTTGCCAGCTGGGCCTGGGGATTCACGCTGAACCGTGTGTCATTGTTCGCGCTGATCTTCTCGATCGGCATCCTGGTCGATGACGCCATCGTGGTGGTGGAAAACATCCACCGGCACCAAAATCTATATCCGGGCAAGTCGCTGAGCGAGATCATCCCCACCGCCGTGGATGAAGTCGGTGGACCCACCATCCTGGCCACGTTGACTGTCATCGCGGCGTTGCTGCCGATGGCCTTTGTGAGCGGCCTGATGGGGCCGTACATGAGTCCGATTCCGATCAATGCCAGCCTGGGCATGGCGATCTCGCTGGCGATTGCCTTCACCATCACGCCCTGGCTCGCGCTCAAGCTGATGAAGTCGCACGGGCATGGACACGCAGGGCACGGCGCAGAGGCTGCCGCCGCCCCGAAAGGGCTGGGCCCCAGATTGCAGCGGTTGTTCACCCGTGTCCTGACCCCGTTTCTCGAAAGCTCGCGCAAGCGCTGGCTGCTGCTGGCCGGCGTCCTGGCCGCGCTGGCGCTGTCGGTTGGCCTGACGCTGGTGCAGTGGGTGGTGCTCAAGATGCTGCCGTTCGACAACAAGAGCGAATTCCAGGTGGTGGTCGAGATGCCCGCCGGAACGCCGCTGGAAAACACCGCCGCCGCACTGCACGAATTGGGCGGCTTCCTGGCGCAGCAACCCGAGGTGCTGGACCTGCAGGGCTATGCCGGCACCGCCAGCCCGATCACCTTCAACGGTCTGGTGCGCCAGTACTACCTGCGCGCCGACGTTGAGCAGGGCGACCTGCAGGTGAACCTCGTGGACAAGCACCGTCGCGACGACAAGAGCCATGTGATCGCCCAGCGGCTGCGCCCGGAACTCGAGAAGATCGGCGCGCGCCACAACGCCCGTGTCAAGGTGGTCGAAGTGCCGCCGGGCCCGCCGGTGATGAGCCCCCTGGTGGCCGAGATCTACGGCCCCGATGAAGCCGGACGCCAGCAACTGGCCCAGCGCGTGGCGAAGGCCTTTGGCCAGACCCCCGACATCGTCGGCATCGACACCTCGCTCAAGGAAGACGCGCCGCGCGCCCACCTGACGGTGCGCCGGCAGCGCGCCGAGTCCCTGGGCATTCCGGTCGCGGCCATCGCTCAGACCGTGCACGCGGCGCTCTCCGGCGGGGATGCGGCCTATCTGCACGACGGCCAGAGCAAATACCCGGTGCCGGTGCGGTTGCAGTTGCCCCGCGACGCCCAGATCGGACTGGACGCGCTGCTGGCCTTGCCGATGAAGGCGCGCAATGGGCAGATGGTGCCACTGTCCGAACTGGTGCAGGTGGACCGGGGCGTGATCGACAAGCCGCTGTTCACCAAGGACATGCGGCCCCTGAGCTATGTCTTCGGCGACATGGCGGGCAAGCTTGACTCGCCGCTCTACGGCCTGTTCGCGATCCGACCGCATCTGGAAGCGGCCGCCCTGACCAACACCGGTGAGTTCGGCGAATACTGGATCCGGCAACCCTCCGATGCCTGGCGCCAGTACGCGCTGAAGTGGGACGGCGAGTGGCAGATCACTTATGAGACCTTCCGCGACATGGGCGCCGCCTATGCCGTCGGCCTGATCCTGATCTACCTGCTGGTCGTCGTGCAGTTCAAGAGCTACATGACGCCGCTGGTCATCATGGCGCCGATTCCGCTGACCATCATCGGCGTGATGCCGGGCCATGCGTTGCTGGGGGCGCAGTTCACCGCGACCTCGATGATCGGCATGATCGCGCTGGCCGGCATCATCGTGCGCAACTCCATCCTGCTGGTGGACTTCATCGAACTGCAGGTGTCGCAAGGCATGGTCTTCAAGGACGCCGTGGTGAGCTCGGCCGCCGTGCGCGCCCAGCCGATCGCGCTGACCGGGCTGGCCGCCATGATCGGCGCCTTCTTCATCCTGGACGACCCGATCTTCAATGGCCTGGCCATCTCGCTGATCTTCGGCATTCTGGTCTCCACCCTGCTCACGCTGGTGGTGATCCCGGTCCTGTATTTCGCGTTGTACCGGCAGCGCATGGGGTCACGTGAACCGCCCGCAGAGGCGGCCGCGACATCTCACTGATCGTTCCCAACCTGTCTGAGGAGACACACATGGCCAATATCGTCATCATGGGCGCCGGTATCGGCGGCATGCCTGCCGCCTACGAAATGCGCGAACTGCTGCCCAAGGAGCACACCGTCACGGTGGTCAGTGCCGTGGATTACTTTCAGTTCGTCCCGTCCAACCCTTGGGTGGCCGTGGGCTGGCGCACGCGCGAAGAGATCGTGCTGAAGATCGCGCCCTTGCTCGAGCGCAAGGGCATCAAGTTCATCGCCAAGCCCGTCACCACGCTGGACGCCGCCGGCAGCAAGCTGGTGCTGGCGGGTGGCAAGGACGACGAGCAAGTGCTGCCCTACGACTACCTGGTCATCGCCACCGGTCCGAAGCTGAGTTTCGACGAGGTGCCCGGCGCCGGCCCGCACGGCGGGCACACCCATTCAGTCTGTGCGGTGGACCATGCCGAGGCGTTCTGGAAGGACTACCAGGAATTCCTGAAGAATCCGGGGCCGGTGGTGATCGGCGCGATGCCGATGGCCAGCTGCTTCGGCCCGGCCTACGAGTTCGCCTTCATCCTGGACACCGACCTGCGCCGGCGCAAGCTGCGCAACAAGGTGCCGATCACCTTCGTGACCAGCGAGCCCTACATCGGCCACCTGGGGCTGGGCGGCGTGGGCGACAGCAAGTCGATGCTCGAATCCGAAATGCGCAACCGCGACATGAAGTGGATCACCAACGCCAAAACCACCAAGGTGGAGGCCGGCAAGATGGCCGTGACCCAGCTCGACGACCTCGGCGGCGTCTACAAGGAGCATGAAGTGCCCTTCAAGATGTCGATGATGCTGCCCGCCTTCAAGGGGGTGGACGCGGTGGCGGCCGTGCCCGAGCTGTGCAACCCGCGCGGCTTCGTGCTGATCGACGAGTTCCAGCGCAGCAAGAAATACCGCAACATCTTCTCTGCCGGCGTCTGCGTGGCGATTCCCCCGGTGGAAGTCACGCCCGTGCCCACCGGCGCGCCCAAGACCGGCTACATGATCGAAACCATGGTCACCGCCATCGTGCACAACATCGTGGACGAACTGGCGGGCAAGCCCGTCACGGCCAAGGGCACCTGGAACGCGATCTGCCTGGCCGACATGGGCGACACCGGCGCGGCGTTCGTGGCGCTGCCGCAGATTCCGCCGCGCAACGTGAACTGGTTCAAGAAGGGCAAGTGGGTGCACCTGGCCAAGATCGCGTATGAAAAATATTTCCTGAGCAAGATGAAGTCCGGCAACTCCGAACCCATCTACGAAAAATACATCCTCAAGCTGGTCGGCCTGGTTCGCGTGACCAAGTGAAGCGTGCCGCAGCTCAATTTTTCACCATCCAACCAAGGAGTTTTTTATGACCGTCGAACGCTACATCCGCATCATGGCCGGTTTCTTTGTCATGCTTTCACTGGCCCTCGGCATCGAAGGCAGTCCCATTTTCGTCAGCCAGTGGTTCCTCGCCTTCACCGCCTTTGTCGGCCTCAACCTGTTCCAGTCCGGCTTCACCGGCTTCTGCCCGCCCGGCATCCTGCTGCGCAAGCTCGGTGTACCGGATTCCGGCCCGTCGTGCAGCCGGTGAACCCTTGTGGGTGTTTGCATGTCCTTGAAAGGTTTCGTATGAATCGCACCGTCAGATCCTGTGCTCGTCGCGGGTTTACCGCGATGGGTTTCGCCCTGGCCTTGTTCGGTGGCGCGCAAGCGGCCCTCCTGGACAACAGCGTTGCGCTGGACGCGGTGTACATCCCGGCCCTGTCGCTGACCAACGCCAAACCGGGCGACACGGCCGCCGCCGACAAGGCGCGAGCGGCGATGCAGCGGCTTGACGCGGACTGGCCCGCCTTGCGCGCTGCGCTGCTGCCGGAGCTGTCGGGCAAGACACCCGCCCAGGCGGCCGCGGCCCGCAAGACCCTGGCCCAGGTGGACAAAGCCTTGGCCGAAAGCCGCAGGGCCGTGGCCGCCGGCAAGTTCGAGGCGGCGCACACCGCGCTGGAGGACGTGCGCATCGACTTGATGAAACTGCGCATGGCGTTGGGTGTGGACTACTTCATGGACCGGCTGACGGCCTTTCATGAACCCATGGAAGAGCTGGCGCAGGCTGGCAGCAGCACCCCAGCGCAGGAACTGACGCCGGCCCGCCGCGCCGCGATGGAAGAAGCCTTCGCGCGGGCACGCGCCCTGTGGCGCGATATCGAGCAGAACCTGCCCAACCCGCAGGCTTACCACCTCAATGAAGCACGCCTGGCCCAGTTCAACAGGGGCATGGCCGACGTCACGGCGGCAATGTCACGCTTGTCCGACGCGCTGCGCGGAACCGACAATGCCGCACTGCTGAAGGCCGCTGCCGCCATCAAACCGCCCTTCGCCCGTACCTTCACCGCGTTCGGCGACTACAAATGACGCGCCAGCACCCCGCCAACCCTTGAGACGGAGGCTCCGTGAGCGACACCACCATCCAGGTCACCCTGACCCAGCAGCACGACTACCGCTTTGACATTCATTTTGGCGGCGACGTTCCGGTATTGACCGGCGACGAGCCGGCGCCGCTGGGCGCAGGCCTCGGCCCCTCGCCGGTGCAGTTGCTGAGCGCGGCCGTGGGCAACTGCCTGTCGGATTCGCTGCTGTTTGCGCTGCGCAAGTTCAAGCAGGCGCCCGAGCCGATTCATTGCAACGTGACGTCCGAGGTGGGCCGCAACAGCGAAGGCCGCATGCGCGTGCTGACCATCAAGGCCGTGCTCACGCTGGGCGTGCCGGCGGCGTCGCTGGAGCATCTCGACCGCGTGCTCGGGCAGTTCGAGGCGTTCTGTACCGTCACGCAGAGCGTCGGGCAGGGCATCCCGATCACCGTTGAAGTGTTCGACAGCACCGGCGCCCGCCTGAAGTAAACCGGAAGCTCCCATGTCTCATCACGCCACCCCACTCAAGTTCCTCATGCCCGGCTGGTTTGCCATCGTCATGGGCCTTTGCGGCTTGGCGCTGGCCTGGCATCGCGCCACACCGTTGATGGGCGAGATGGCCGGCGCCGGCGCGATGGTGGTGGGCGCGCTGGCGGCGCTGGTGGCGGCTGTTCTGGCGGTGCTGTCGCTGCTGCGCTGGCAGCGTTATCCGCAGGCCGTGGCCGAGGACCTCAGCCACCCGGTGCGCCATGTGTTTGTCGCCGCGATGCCGATTTCGCTGCTGCTGCTGGCCACGGTGGCAACTGCGCTGGCCGGGCCGAGCCTGCCCGCAAAGGTCCTGTGGGTGGTGGGTTCGCTCTGGCAGTTCGGCGTGACGGTGTGGGCGCTGGCGCGCTGGCTGCGGCCTAATATCGGCGGCAAGGACGGCACGCCGTTCTGGCCGTCCATCACGCCGGCCCTGTTCATTCCCGTGGTCGGCAACGTGCTGCCGCCGCTGGCGGGTGTCACGCTGGGCTTTCCCGAATGGTCGGCGGCGCAGTTCGGCATCGGCTTGTTCCTGTGGCCGGTGGCGCTGACGCTGCTGGCCGTGCGCGTGGGGGTGAGCGGGATGTGGCCCGAGCGGCTGCTGCCCACCACCTTCATCACCATCGCGCCGCCGGCCGTGATCGGTCTGGCCGCGCTTCAACTCGGCGCGCCGGTGACCCTGGCCTGGGTGGCGTGGGGCATCGGCCTTTTCTTCCTGGCCTGGTCGGCCAGCGTGTTCAAGCGCGCGATTTCGCAGCCGTTTGCCGTGCCGTTCTGGGCCATGTCCTTCCCGCTGGCGGCCTTCAGCGCGCTGACACTGCGGCTGGCGCCGGGCACCTCGGGCGCTTTCCAGGCGCTGGCCATGCTCCTGCTGGCGCTGAGTTCGCTGGTGATCGCTGCGCTGGCGCTGGCCTCGGTGAAAGGCTTGCGCGACGGCACGCTGCTGGCCCCTGAGCCCATGGCGATGATGAACGTGGCGAGTGCAACACCCGCCGAGAAGGGAGCCCACTGATGGCTGGCGCACTGCCCTACTCGCAGGGGGACGTTTTGGACGGGATGGCTGGGGCCGGCGCGGAGCCGCCCGAGTCCGCATCCGTGGATTGCACGCCGGGCGGCCTGATGGAGCCCGCCGCCCGCACCGACGTATTGAACCGGCTGAAACGGGCTGAGGGCCAGTTGCGCGGCATCCAGCGCATGGTGGAGCGCGGGGAAGATTGCCTGAAGGTGGCGCAGCAGTTCTCGGCCGTGCGCCGTGCGCTTGACAGCACCTATGTGCGCATGACCGTGTGCTTGCTGGAACAGGAGATTGGCGCGCGCCTGCAGTCCGGAGCAGGTCTGGCGGGCGGGCTGCCCGAAATCATCGGTGAACTTGAGGCGATGCTGTCCAAGCGAGGCTGAAAGCGTGTTGCGGGAGTTCTTGTATCAAAATGGCATCATCCCATCGTCGCATGGCCTATGTTTGCTATAAAAAGTGGAGTCTCTCAGGCGGCAGCGTTCCCTGGTTTCCAGCGCCTGATCGGGATGCAACGCGCGGCAAAATAGATCCATGAACTTCGACGCAGGCCTGCACAGTCCTACTGAACCCGCGGTTCCGGCCGCGGCGTCCATGTTGCCGCCCGACGATCCGCTGCGCGCCGACCTGCACAACGAAGTGCACGCGCGGCCTTCGGCGCGCATCCGGGTACCGGCACTGATCGTCCATGTGTCTGTGCTCAACGAAGGTGTCACCCGCGAGATGGAGTGCGAGCATCTGCGCCGGCTGCCGGGGCAGCAAGCCTTGTCGCCTGAGCAACTGAACGGCAACTTCCTGCGGCTGCGATTTGACGACCACACCGTCAAGTGGGAACGCCACACGGAGTTCACTGGCTACGTGATCGTGCAGCCCTTGCCCGATGCGGCCTGGCTTGGCGCGAAGGCGCCGGCCTTGCTGTCGGCCCCTGCCGTGGCGCCTGAATGGCTGCGCGGCATTCCGGGGCGTACGGTGGCTGCGATCCAGTTGGCTATGGTGACCGGCGATCTGTCGGACGAGCGTGCGCTCATGGGCCTGGCGCAGACCTGGTTTGGCGGGCACACCCTGGTCGCCTCGCAACTGGGCAACGGGCATTCCTGGGCCCTGACCGAGTTCCACATCGGGGCGGACGGCTTCGAGCGCATGCTGGTCATCGCACCGCCTGGCACCACCGACACCCGGGCGGGGCGCATCGCCCAGCGCCTGCTGGAGCTGGAGACCTACCGGCTGATGGCCTTGCGCGGCCTGCCCGTGGCCAAGGCACTCGGCCCCATGCTGTCGCAGGCCGAGGCCGCGCTGTCGGACATCACGGCGCGGCTGGAGAACAAGTCCGCGTCTGACCAAGAACTGCTGGACACGCTGGTCTCGCTGGCGGCCCAGGTCGAACGCGCCACGGCCGAACACAACTACCGCTTTGCCGCGACGCGCGCTTACGACACGCTGGTGGGGCAACGCATCACCGAGCTGCGCGAGAAGGCCATTCCCGGCACGCAGATGCTCGGCGAATTCATGCAGCGCCGCCTCTCGCCCGCCATGGCGACCGTGGCCGCGACAGCCCAGCGGCTGGCGTCGTTGTCGGAGCGCATCTCGCGCGCCAGCGCGTTGCTTCGCACGCGTGTTGACATTGCCACCGAGGTGCAGAACCAGCAGCTGCTGGAAAAGCTCACCCGCGGCCAGGAAATGCAGTTGCGCCTGCAGTCCACGGTGGAAGGCCTTTCAATTGCCGCCATCTCGTACTACGTGGTCAGCCTGCTGCTGTATGGCGGCAAGGCGCTCAAGGCCACGGGGGTGCCGGTCAACCCCGAGATCGCCACCGGCGCCCTCATTCCCCTGGTGATCTGGGCCGTGTGGCGCACCACGCGCCGCATCCATGAAAAAATCTACGCCCCATGAGCCCCAGGCACCAGCTTCTGGCCGTGCCGCGCCTCTCGGCTGAATCGATGACTGCTCCCATGTCTTGTTTGCTTTCTGTTCATTTTTCTTCAGGAGTGCCCCATGAAAACCGCCCATGACCTCGTCGTTGCCGCCAAGGCCCGCGTCCAGGAAGTCCCCGTTGCAGAAGCCGAGCAGGCGATCCGCGATGCCGATGTGCTGGTGGACGTGCGCGAAGCCGATGAATACGCGCTGGGACACCTGCCCGGCGCGGTCCACATCTCGCGCGGTCTGCTGGAGTTCAAGTTCAGCAGCGCTCCCGCGCTGCAGGCGCGCGACCTCAAGGTCGTGCTGTATTGCAAGACCAGTGGCCGCGCCGCGCTGTGCGCCAACGCCCTGCATGACATGGGCTATCTGAACGTTCAGTCGATTGCCGGCGGCTTTGACGGATGGGCGGCCGCGGGCAAGCCGGTGGCCAAACCCGAGGCGCCGTCGTTCGACTAAGGCAGTGTGTCGTTTTGACAGGGTCAGGCCGCCCCGGCTGCCTTGAGTTTGCGGTAGAGCGAGCGTTCGCTGATGCCCAGTTCGGCCGCCAGCGCGGCGCGGCTGCCCCGGTGCTTCGCGGTACGTTCGCGCAAAGCGGCGTGTTCGATCTCCCGCAGGCCGCGCGGCGCTCGGGGTGATTCGGCGGCGCGGGCCGCCGGGCGCCGCCCTGACAACAGCGCCTGTTCCACGTGGCCTGACTCCATCGTGTCGCCGTCGCACAGCAGCGCGGCGCGTTCCAGCAGGTTGCGCAGTTCACGCACGTTGCCCGGAAACTCCTGCGCCTGCAGCAGGGTGATCGCGGCCGGGGAGATCGCCAGGCGACGCTGGGGGGCGACCCGCTCCAGCAGGGCGGCCGCCAGCAAGGGAATGTCGTCTCGCCGCTCGCGCAGGGCCGGCAGATGGATCGGGAAGGTGCTGAGCCGGTAGTACAGGTCTTCGCGGAAGCCCCCGTCATGGATCATCCGGTCCAGGTCGCGGTGCGTGGCCGAGACCACGCGGATGTCGGCGTGTCGCGGCTCCGTGCTGCCGACACGCCGGTAGGTGCCGGTTTCCAGAAGCCGCAGCAGCTTGACCTGCATCGCCAGCGGGATGTCGCCCACTTCGTCCAGAAACAGCGTGCCGCCGCTGGCCGCCTCGACCAGCCCGCCCCGGGCGGCGTTCGCGCCCGTGAACGCCCCGCGTTCATGGCCGAAAAGCTCGGACTCGAACAGGTTTTCCGGCAGGCTGGAGCAGTCCACCGCCACCAGCGCTCGGTGGGCACGCAGGCTGGCCTCGTGCACCGCGCGGGCGACCAGTTCCTTGCCGGTGCCGGATTCGCCCTGCAGCAACACGGTGGCCATCGATGGCGCCACACGCGCCACCAGGGCCAACATGTCCTGGAACACGGGCGCACGGCCGATCAGCCCCTGTGCGGCCGGCTGGCCCTGTGCCACGCGCAAGGGCTCCATCTTCTCGATGAAATAGGCCTGTTCGCCGCCCGAATCGAGCAGCGGGGCCAGTTCGATGGCCACGTATTCCTCGCCCTTGGGGGTGTGGTGCAGGTGCAGCACGCGCTCGCGCTGCCCGGACTCGCGCGAGCGTGCCAGCGGGCACGACTCCCCGGCCTGGTCGCAGGGCACGCTGAAGTGGTGGGACACCTCGTAGCAGGTCCGGCCCACCACGCTGCGCCCGGGGCTGAATTGCGTCCGGTAGGCCGCGTTGGCCGCCAGGATGCGGTACTGCGTGTCGAACAGGATGTGCGGCTCGGGCAGGCCTTCCAGGTAGGACGTCAGTTCGGGCAGGGGCTTCATGGGGGTGTCACGATCGGGGTAGATGGCGGATGTCAATATTGGCAGTCATTTTGTCAATTATGGCAGTTAGATCGACGGGGCTCAGGGCGTCTTAGCCGATAGTGGTTGCAAGTGGTTGAATTGATTGATGTTTTCCCCCGCGCGAATGTGGCACGGATCTTGTGAATCACAGGCCATGGCGGCGGGTTTTCCGCGCGTCGCTGGCTGAGCCTACTGAACCCTCGCAAGCAAAGGATGCTTCCATGACTCTCAACCCTGCACTTCAGCCGCTTCCTGCGCCGGCCAGTGAACACGATGCCGAGCGCCGCCAGATCCTGCTGGTCACCGCAGGTGTTGCTGGCGTAGCCGTTGCGGCCACGGCGGTGCCCTTCGTCGCAAGCTTGGCGCCCAGTGAGCGCGCCCGGGCCATGGGCGCCAGTGTCGAGGCGGACATCACGGACATCGCACCGGGCGGCATCAAGACCGTGGAGTGGCGCGGCAAGCCCGTGTGGATCATGCGTCGCACGCCGGACATGCTCGCCGGTCTGCCAACCCTCGACAGCGAACTGGCCGACCCGGCATCAAAACAGAACCAGCAGCCCGACTATGCGAAAAATCTGCACCGGTCCATCAAGCCCGATGTGTTTGTCGGCGTTGGCATCTGCACCCATCTGGGGTGTTCGCCCACCGCCGTCTCTGCAGGGAGCAACAACCCGAGTGTGGGCAGCGACTGGAAGGGCGGGTTTTTCTGTCCTTGCCACGGATCCACCTTCGATCTGGCCGGACGGGTGTTCAAGAACAGGCCGGCACCCACCAATCTGGAAGTGCCGCGCCACAAGTACCTGTCCGACGGCAGGCTGCTGATCGGCGAGGACGACGCTGGGGCGGCCTGACATGTATTTCCGCATCCTGCATGACGAGGCCAGCGGCGAACTTTGCTATTTGCTGGCCGACCTGGACGCCCGCGAGGCTGTGCTGATCGACCCGCGCGGGCGGGACCTGCCGGTCTTGCAGGCCATGCTCTCGGAGCGCGAGTTGCGCCTGCGCTGGGTGTTGCGCACCCACCATCACGACACACTGAACCCCAAAGAGCCAGGGCTTCTCGGGCACCTGGGTGCGCCGGTGATGCAGGGGGAAGGCAGTGGTGCCGCAGTCCTGGTTGCCGAGGGCGCGGTGCTGCCTTTTGGCGGCGAACTGCTGCGTGTGCTGGCCACCCCGGGTCATACCGCCGGCTGCCTGAGCTTTGCCTGGCGCGACCGGCTTTTTTGCGGCGGCCTGCTCGCAGTGGATGCCTGCCCGCACCAGCCCAGCCCGGCCCAGCCAGAAGCCCTGTGGGACAGCGTGGTGCGCCGCGTGTTCACCCAGCCCGACGAAACTCTGCTGTTTGCCGGCCATGAACGCCGGTCACGGGCCGTCAGCACGGTGCTCGAACAACGGCGCTGGCACCCCTTTTTCGCGGGCTTGTCCCGTGACGAGTTCCTGGCCCGGGTCACCGACCTGCCCAACACGCCGAACCGGGCGGCGCCCGTTCCTGCATCTGTCCTGCCGCGCCTTGCCTCATCGGGCCCGACGCTGTCCTGATCGCGAAACACCGAGGAAATTCAATGAAAACCGACGTCGGAAAAACCATCCATGCAGATCCTGCCAGCCCGCCCGAGGCCGACGCGGAACTGGTTTCCCTTTACCAGGCGCACAAGAAAATCTACCCGCGCAGCGTGTCGGGCCTGTTCTCGCAGTGGCGCTGGGGCATGGTGTTCCTGACCCAGCTGGTGTTCTACGGCCTGCCGTGGCTGGAGTGGGGGCAGCGCCAGATGGTGCTGTTCGACCTGGGTGTCCGGCGCTTCTACATCTTCGGACTGGTGCTCTACCCGCAGGACTTCATCTATCTGACCGGCATGCTGGTGGTCGCCGCCCTGTCGCTGTTCCTGTTCACCGCGGTGGCCGGGCGCCTGTGGTGCGGTTACGCCTGCCCGCAGACGGTCTACACCGAGATCTTCCTGTGGATCGAGCGCAAGCTGGAAGGTGACCGCTCGGCCCAGATGCGACGCGACGCGCAAGCGCTGTCGCTGGACAAGGCCTGGCGCAAGGGCGCCAAGCATCTGGCCTGGCTGGCCGTGGCCGCCTGGACCGGCTTCACCTTTGTCGGCTACTTCACGCCGATCCGCTCCTTGGGAATGGAGTTCCTTCAGGGGGACGTGGGTGCCTGGGGCATCTTCTGGACCGGCTTCTACGGCTTCGCCACCTACGGCAATGCCGGCTTCATGCGCGAGCAGGTCTGCAAGTACATGTGCCCGTACGCACGCTTCCAGAGCGCCATGTTCGACAAGGACACGCTGATCGTGACCTACGACACGCAACGCGGCGAACCGCGTGGCGCCCGTTCGCGCAAGGCCGACCCCGCCGCGCTGAACCTGGGGGCCTGCACCGACTGCAGCCTGTGCGTGCAGGTCTGCCCCACCGGCATCGACATCCGCAAGGGCCTGCAATACGAATGCATCGGTTGCGGCGCCTGCGCCGATGTCTGCGACACGGTGATGGACAAGATGGGTTATGCGCGGGGGCTGGTGAAGTACACCACCGAGAACGCGATGAAGAACCAATGGACCACGGCGCAGACCTTGCGCCATGTGCTGCGTCCCCGCATCCTGATCTACACCTCGATCCTGCTCGGCATCGTGATCGCCATGGGTGTCAGCCTGGCCCTGCGCACGCCGTTCAAGGTCAACGTGGTGCGTGACCGGGGCGTCATGTCGCGCATCGTGTCCGGTGGCAAGATCGAGAACGTGTACCAGTTGCAGGTCATGAACGCGACCGAGAGCACGCAACGCTACAGGATCACGGCGGCGGGCCTGCCCGGCCTGGTGGTGGCGTCCGACAACGTCACGACGGTGGAGTCCACGCAGGCGAACCGGCTGGCGGTGCGGGTGCAGGCGCCCTATGATGCAGCGCCGCCCGGATCGCATGCAATCCAGTTTGAAATCGAGTCGCTGGATTCACCGGGCCACCTGTCCGAAAAGTCGATTTTCATGGTGCCGCGCTAGAGTCGGGGATTACGGCGACCTGCCAACCTGTCTTTTACTTTCCTGGGTTCTCATGAAGCGATCGATTCCGTTGATTCCGCGCCGCGCCCTTTGCGCCGCGTTGGCGCTGATTCCGCTGGGGTTGGGCGCGGCTGCGCTGGAGCCTGGTGCGGAACTTCCGGCGCTCAAACTCAGTGACCAGTTCGACAAGCCAGTGGTGATCGGCCTCGCGACACAGGTTCTGGTCTTCACGGCCGAAAAGCCCGCCAGCGATCTCGTCATCAAGGTGCTGGGTTCGAAGCCCAAGGGCACTCTGGAGAGTTCGGGGCTTGTCTATGTGGCCGACATCAGCGCCATGCCGGCCGTGATCACGCGGATGTTTGCGCTGCCAAAGCTGCGTGAACTGTCCTTCCCGGTGGCACTGGCACGTGAGGCGACTGCGGTGGCCGACCTGCCGCGCCGTGCCGGCTTCGTGACCGTCCTCCATCTCAATAGTGGCCGCATCACGCAGGTTCGCTATGCCCAGACCGAGACCCAGTTGTTGCAGGCCATGGAGCACAAGCCCTGATGCTGGTCACCGCCGCCCTGGTCCTGAGCGCTGCGCTGGTCGTGCGCGCGGGCGCCCATGCGCTCATCCTGCGCGGACTCCGCGCGCCGCGGCTGGGACACCAACGATCCCCGGCGGACCTGGGGCTTGCAGCGACCGCGGTTCGCCTTTCGGGCGCCAATGAGAAATCCCTGTTTGCATGGTTCGTGCCGGCTGCCGGTGTTGATGTGGCGCCCGTGGTCGTGGTCATGCATGGCTGGGGCGCCAACGCCAGCCTGATGTTGCCCGTGGTGGCGCCACTGCATGCCGCAGGGCTGGCCGTGCTGCTGATCGATGCGCGCTGCCACGGGGACAGCGACGGCGAGCCGTTCACCTCGCTCCCCCGTTTCGCCGAAGACATCGAAGCCGGTCTGGACTGGTTGCAGCAACAGCCGGGGGTGGACCGCGGCCGACTGGCGCTGCTCGGTCACTCCGTGGGCGCGGGTGCGGCGCTGCTTTGCGCGACCCGCCGCCCCGACGTGCGGGCGGTGGTGAGCCTGAGTGCGTTCGCGCATCCGCGGGAGGTCATGCGACGGTTTCTGGCCGGGGCGCGCATTCCCTACCCGGTACTCGGCTGGTACGTCTTGCGCCATGTGCAGCGCGTCATTGGCGCCCGCTTCGACGAAATCGCGCCGTTGACCAGTGTGGCCCGGGCGCGCTGTCCGGTGTTGCTGGTGCACGGCACCCATGACGAGACCGTGCCCTTCAGCGACGCCCTGCGGCTGCAGGCCGCGGGCCTGCCGGGCACGGTGCAATGCCTGGCCATGCCGGGCGGACACGACCCCACCCATGCGCTTGACGCGCACATGCCGGAAGTGCTGGGCTTCCTGCGCAGCACGCTCGTTCTCGCCGCGCCCGGTCGGGTGCACCCCGGGGGCGCGCCTGGCGACATTCAACCCACGGAGATCCCATGAAAGCCTTTCAGGACTACTACCCCGAAAACCTCTCGCACTGTTATGGCTGTGGCCGCCTGAATCTGCACGGACACCAGATCAAGACTTTCTGGGATGGCGACGAAACGGTGACCCGGTTTACCCCCTTGCCGCAACACACGGCGGTGCCGGGCTTCACCTATGGCGGCCTGATCGCCTCGCTGGTTGACTGCCACAGCACCGGCACCGCGGCGGCGGCCATGTACCGCGCCGACGGGCGGGCCATGGACACGCTGCCGCCGTTCCGTTTCGTCACGGGCTCGCTGCATGTGGATTACCTCAAGCCCACGCCATTGGCCGGCGAGCTGGAGCTGCGCGGCCGCGTGAAGGAGATCAAGGGCCGCAAGGTGGTCGTCGAAACCACGGTGCTGGCCGGCGGCGTCGCCACGGCGCGCGGCGAAGTGGTGGCAGTGCAGATGCCCGAGGGTTTCGGGATGCCCGCGGGCTAGAACGCCTCTTTCTCGGCTTCGAGATACGCCAGGCTGGTGTACTTGCCGATGTTGCTGTCGAAGCCCTGCATGGTGGCGGCGCGGCTGGCCACACGGGGGTCCTTCATCACCATGACCCGCGCCTCACTTTCAGGCTTGCCGTCCTTGACCGCCTGCAGGCAGGGCTCCCAGATGCCGGCAAGGAAGGTGCCATAAGTCGTGAGCAGGTCGCGGCGCGGTTCGCCGTGGCCGGGCACCCAGAGCTGGTCACCGGCGGCGGCCTTCAGCGCGGCGTAGTACTTGAAGGTGCCAGGGTAGGAGCCGTCATCGATGTTGGCGATGCGGTTGGTCATCGCGATGTCGCCCACGGCCGTGACCTTGTCTTCGACCACTTCCACGCACAGGTCCGACGGCGTGTGCGCGCGGCCGTAGAAATGCAGTTTGAGCGTCACGTCGCCGAACTTCATCACCTGGCCGTGCGCGGCTTCGCGGTTTGGCGGCACGACCTGGGTGCCGGCCGTGGCCTGGTTCGTCCAGCGCTCCATGAGGTTGCGCCACAGGTTGCCTTCCACGCCCCGGATCTGCTCGATGGTGTGGGGCAGGGCGTAGATCGGCAACTGCGGGCCATAGGCCTGCACGAAGGCGTGGTTGCCGAGCCAGTGGTCGCCGTGGTAGTGGCTGTTGAACACGGCCACCACCGGCAGCGGGGTGACCTTTTTGATCATGCGGATGGCCATCTGGCCGATCTGCAGCGAGCCCCCCGAATCCAGCACCACCACGCCGGCGCTGGTGACCACGAAGATCACGCTGGCCATCATGCCGCGGTTCTCGGGCGTGGGGAAACCGTCGGTCGCGTAGATCAGCCAGACATGCTTTGACAGTTGCTGCGGCACGATGTCGGGCACGGGCGGGCCTTCGATGAAGTCGCCGAGCTGCTGGGCGAACAGGCGAGCTTCAGGCCAAAGGCCCAAACCGGCGATGCCCAGCGCGGCGCCTGCGCCCAGCAGGGTGCGTCGGGTGGTGGAGATTGGGTGGGAGACGGATGGCGGCATGGAGAGGTCTTGTTTCAATGTGTCGGATGCGGGTCGCCACCGGTTGGGGTGGCCGTGCGCATGGCCGCAGCGTCAGGGCGCGGGGTCCGAGGGCCTGGGCCGGTCGCTGTGCGACACCTCGTAGCCGTCGGCCACGTAGGCCGGGCCCTTCATCAGCATGACGATGACGCAGCCAATGGCCACGGTCAGCACCAGGGTCCAGTGCAACACAATCAGGGCGATGGCAAAGAAGTCGGCCAGGGTGATCAGGCGCTCGGTGGCGGCGGTCATGGGCTCGGTTGCCCAGAGTCGCACGGCCAGCATGCCCAGCAAGGGCAGGGCCGTGCCGGCGGCCAGGATGGCGGGCAGCTTGCGCCACAGCTTCCACTCCAGCCCCGGGGGTGAACGCTGAAATCCTGGCAGTTTGCGCAACCAGTTCATGCCGATTCCTGTCGTTGAGTGGTTTTCATTGTCCGGGATTCCCGGCTCCGACGCCGGAGGCAGGAGATTGTGACAAAAATATGAATATCCCAGCGTGAAATGGTCTTCACCTGCTATTGATATTGGGGTATGTGGACGGTTCTTTTCAAAGAAAAAGGCCTGCTTGGCAGGCCTTTGGCGCCAGAATGGCCCGCATCAGGCGTCGGCGCGGCGCACCTGCTTGATGCTCTGCCAGCCCGCCGTCTGGCGTTGAGCCGGCTTGACGATCTTGCTCGCCACCCAGACCGCCAGCGTGATGGCCCAGTGCAGCAAAACGACCGTGCCCGCGAACCGGTTGGCGGTGCGCAGGATGTCCAGCGTGGCGGTCGTCATGGGCAGGGGGGCCAGAACGTACAGCAGCGCCAGCATGGCGAGGGGCAGCAGGGTACCGATGGCCCAGATCACGGCGAGCTTGCGATGGAATGCGTTGCGGGCGGGGTGGCTGGGGGATGGGGCGGCGGATTGACGAATCATGGCGATGAGGGCAGTTCGAAAAATCAAAGATTCGGCGATTCTCGGGTAAACCCTGATCGCCGGGCTTGAGAAATATCAAATCCGCTTCGAAAAATGTGGCGCCGCATTCTGCGGCGCCTGCGCCAATCGATTCCCGTCAGTCCCGCGCACCTGAGATCACACCGCCGCCCAGGCAGACTTCGCCGTCGTACAGCACCGCGCTCTGGCCCGGCGTTACCGCCCATTGCGGTTGCGAAAAGCGCAAGCTGAAGGCGCCCGGCTTCTCGAAGGTCAGGCGACAGGCCGCGTCGGCCTGCCGGTAGCGCGTCTTGGCGGCGTAGTCGCCCGGCGCGGGCGGCGCGCCGGCGCACCAGCTGGCATCGGCGGCGTCCAGCGCGCTTGACAGCAGCCAGGGGTGGTCGTGGCCCTGTACCACCCACAGCGTGTTGGTGGTCATGTCCTTGCGTGCCACGAACCAGGGCTCATGCTCGCCGACGCCGCGCAACCCCCGGGCCTGTGCGGCCTTCAGTGCCGCGCCTTTGGCCTTGAGGCCTCCAATGCCCAGCCCCTGGCGCTGGCCCAGCGTGTAGAAGCTCAGGCCCACATGCTGGGCGATGGTACGGCCGTGCTCGTCCTGGATCGGTCCGGGCTCCCTGCTGATGTATCGGTTCAGGAACTCGCGGAACGGCCGCTCGCCGATGAAGCAGATGCCGGTGGAGTCCTTCTTCCTCGCGTTCGGCAGGCCGATCTCGCTGGCAATGCGGCGCACCTCGGTCTTGTGCAGTTCGCCCACGGGGAACAGCGTCTTCGACAGCTGCGCCTGGTTCAGACGGTGCAGGAAGTAACTCTGGTCCTTGGAGGGGTCCAGGCCCTTGAGCAGTTCGTGGCGCCCGGTCGTCGCGTTCAGCCGCACGCGGGCGTAGTGGCCCGTGGCGATCTTTTCCGCGCCCAGGCGCATGGCGTGGTCGAGGAAGGCCTTGAACTTGATCTCGGCGTTGCACAGGATGTCGGGGTTGGGCGTGCGGCCGGCCTGGTATTCGCGCAGGAACTCGGCGAACACGCGGTCGCGGTATTCGGCGGCGAAGTTGACGTGCTCGATCTCGATGCCGATGACGTCGGCCACCGCGGCGGCGTCCACGAAGTCGATGTTCGACGAGCAGTACGCGCTGTCGTCATCGTCTTCCCAGTTCTTCATGAAGATGCCTATGACCTCGTACCCCTGCTGCTTGAGGAGGTGCGCAGTCACAGCGGAATCCACGCCGCCACTCAATCCGACGACGATGCGTTGTCTGGCTGTCATCGGGGGATTTTAGGAGCCTGCGGGAAATGGCTTCCGGGCGGGGTCAGCAATCACGTTGCAACTTGGCCAGTCATGGCGCTTCAGCGCCCTTGTGAAGCCCGGTGATGGTGGCGGCGCTGCGAGCTGGAAATACGCAGCACCTGTCGGGTTATGCGCATTCAAGTAAGGTCTTGCCGATGAAATCCGGAAAAAAACTCGCTGTTGCAATCGGCTCGCTGGCGCTTTTCGTCGCGGCGAACTCGTTTTCCAGTGAAGCGCCGGACAGCCTGACGCCAGACACACCCGGCCTTGAACCCGCCGCGGTCGAAAGCCTTGCGGTTGACGCATCGTTGTTTGCAACCCGGACCTTTGACTGGACGGACAGCACCAGAAATCGCCGTGTGCCCGCAAAACTCTATCTGCCTGCGAAGGAGGCAAGGGCGAAGTCCATGCCCCTGATCCTTTTCTCGCATGGGATCGGTGGCTCGCGCGAGGGCTACAGCTACCTGGGCGGGTACTTTGCCGCGCACGGCTATGCGAGCCTGCATGTTCAGCACGTCGGGAGCGACCGCCAGATCTGGTTTGGCAATCCGCTGGGCCTGGTGGGACGGCTTTCCGAGGCGGCCCAGGACGGCGAGGCGCTGAGCCGGGTCCAGGACATGAAGTTTGCACTTGACCAGGTGCTGTCGGGCCAGGAAGGAGCCTCCATTGACGCCAGTCGAATCGCAGCCGCAGGGCACTCCTATGGCGCCAACACGACCATGCTGCTTGCGGGCGCCAGGATTGAGGCCAATGGAAAGATCCTGGAGCTTCGTGATCCGCGGATTTCTTCAGCCATCCTGCTCTCGGCACCCCCGTTTTACCGACTCGGCGACCCGGCCAAGATACTCTCCGGCATTGAGGTGCCCACACTCCACATTACGGCGACGGGGGACAACATCCAGATTCCCGGATACTTTTCCGCCTACGAGGACCGGGTGTCCTTGTACAACGCGACGGGGACTGACAAGCGCTCGCAAAAGGTTCTGGCGGTATTCAAGGACGGTTCCCACAGCATCTTTACCGACCGTGCTGGCACCGGTGGCGTCACGCTCAATCCCCGGGTGAAGATCGCGACCCGGCAACTGGCGCTGGCCTTTCTCGACCGGGTGTATCAGCAGGATTCCGCCGCGCTCGATCGCTGGCCGCTTGGCAACGCCTCGATCCTTGCCACTTATGAGACAGCCCTGCGGAACGTCATTCGTTGAACCCGACGGGGAAGAGCGCCTGGACCAGGACAGCGCCTGACGGGCCAGCTCCTGCCCGCAAGAAAGAACGGGCAGTCAACCCGCCCCGGTTCAATTCACTCCGCGCCCGCGACCGCCTGTTGCGCCGAGATCGGGCCTGAGCCGCGGCGCTCGAACCATCCGCCAAGGTAGTACACGGCCACCAGGAAGACGACCAGCACGCCCAGCACGACCGGCTCGGCGATACCGTAAGCATCTGTGAACGTGTCCCCGTCGATGATCGCGCCCATCGCCATCATCTTGCCGATCGCAGGTCCGTACAGGCCCACGAATGCCGTCGTGCCGACCAGCAAGCCGACCATGAACACCAACGCGTCAAGGCGGCCCGAGGCCAGGCCTGCCAGCGAGGTCCCAGGACAATAGCCGCCAATGGCAAACCCGGCACCCAGCAACACGCCGCCCACGGCCGACGCCATGACCAAGGCCTGCGGCACGGCCACGGAGTCTGGCTTCAGCAGCCCGGCGACACGAAGGAGCCAGAGGCCCAGCGCGGCCACCACGATGGCCGTGAACATGACCTTGAAAACCGACCAGTCGGTCAGTTTGAACTGGGCGGTCAGTTTTTGCGGGCTTCCAAAACCGGCGTTCTCCAGAATGAAACCAAACAGGAGGCCGCAGACCAGACCGGAAATCATGCCGTTGCTATGAAGGGGGAACATCTCAGACTCCTCGCACGAAGCGGCTGACGATCAGCCCCGTCGCGAAAAACACGGCCAGAAACACAAATGCGGCGACGCCCAGCGCTGCCGCGCCAGACAGGCCCAGCCCACTGGTGCAACCTCCGGCCACCCTCGCACCAAACCCCGCAAGCAAGCCCCCCGCCAATGCCCTGACAAGACGTTGTGGTGTGCCGACGCTGCGCGAACCATCGAGCTGCACACGAAAGCGTCCAGCCATGAAAGCTGCAACCAGCGCGCCGATGAACACGCCAAGGACTTCCCAGGTCATCCATGAACCGATCGGGTTGCCATCGGCCACCTTGGGGCCCAGGTAGGCGTTGGCTTTGGTCGCTTCAGGGGCGAGCGTCAAGCCTGTCCCGGCAACCACATCGGTGAAGGCCCCACTAGCGCCCAAGCCATGCCCCGATATCAGAAACGTGAGCAACAGAACGAGCCCAAGTGCAATACCTGCCCCCAGCGAGGGCCAGAAAGGTTTGACGGTGCGCTGGCCGTCAGTGGACGCGGTGTTCATGGGGGAAGCCTTTCCATTCGTTTGATTTTTCATGCAGCCTGGACAGAACGCGGATTCAGTGTATTGAATACCCCCACCTGTATCTTTGACCGGCGTCAATACATGCCCAAGGAAATGCATGAAAACTGACACAACGTCCTGTCAGCCGCTTGCTGGCTCGAGTTCAGGACGCTTCCTGGGTTCCCGACAGCCGCGATTTGAGGAAGCCGGTGGTGCCGTAGCGCGTCACGCGGCCGTAAAAATCGGCGGCCAGACGCCGCACCATGACCGAGTATTCGTCCAGCAGTTCAGGGGCAATGCCGAAATGGTCGTAGTTCACCACCACATCCACGCGCGCGCCGAATGGCGCGAGCAGTGCGCGCGCCGTCGCGTCGATGGCTGTGATGACACTCGGGGCGTTGATCTGCAGGCCGGAGAAGTCGATGTAGAGCATGCGCCGGGCGGCGTCCAGCTCGTAGCGTTGCGCGAGCGGGCGGCTGAGCAGTTGCTCGCGCAAGCCCATCACCTCGTCCATGAACAGGCGCGCATCCATGACCTGCAGGTCAGGGCAGATGCGCGGCGCAAACGCCATGTGCGCCAGCACGTCGCGTTGCAGGTCGATACCGGGCGCCAGTTCGATGAGCTCCAGTTCGCCGCGCACGGCTGCCTGGGCGCCCTCTGCCACCGGGTGGCCGGCTTCAGGCGCGGCCAGCACCAGCTGGAACACACAGCGTTCGGTCACATACAACACGCGCTGGCCACGCCGCAGGGCTTCCGCGCCGCTGAAAGTGCGGTGCTCCACCTCGCGCACGAACTTGCGCGCACCCCCCTCGTGCGCGATGCGCAGCTGACCGTCCTCGCAGCGCACCTCCAGCGCGCCGGCCGTGAAAGTGCCGACGAACACCACGGTGCGCGCGTTCTGGCTGATGTTGATAAAGCCGCCCGCTCCGGCCAGGCGCGTGCCGAACTTGCTGACATTGAGGTTGCCGTGCTGGTCGGCCTGCGCCAGCCCGAGGATGGCGATGTCAAGCCCGCCGCCGTCATAGAAGTCGAACTGGCTGGGCTGGTCAATGATGGCCTGCGGATTCACCGCCGCGCCGAAATTCAGCCCGCCCGCCGGAATGCCACCCACCACACCGGGCTCGGCCGTCAGCGTGACCAGGTCGATGATGCGTTCCTCCGCCGCGACGCTGGCCACGCCCTCGGGCATGCCGATGCCCAGGTTCACCACCTGGTGCGGGCGCAGTTCCAGTGCGGCTCGGCGCGCGATGATCTTGCGGTCGCCCAGGCCCATCGGCAGCACGCTGTCCATCGGCACGCGGATTTCGGCCGAGAACGCCGGGTTGTAGGGCTCGGCAAAGGTCTGCTGGTGGTGCGCCGGGTCGATGGCCACCACCACCGCATCGACCAGCACGCCGGGCACCTTGACCTGGCGCGGGTGCAGCGTGCCGCGCTCGGCAATGCGCTCGACCTGCGCGATGACCACGCCGCCCGAATTGCGCGCGGCCATCGCGATGGCCAGCGCCTCCAGCGTCAGCGCTTCGCGCTCCATGGTCAGGTTGCCGTCGGCGTCGGCCGTGGTGGCGCGGATGATGCCGACCTTGATCGGGAAAGCCTTGTAGAACAGGTAGTCCTCGCCGTCGATGGGCATCACGCGCACCAGGTCCTCGGTGGTGCGCGCGTTGAGCTTGCCCCCGCCATGGCGCGGGTCGACGAAGGTGTCCAGCCCCACGCGCGTGAGCGTGCCGGGCTTGCCGGCGGCGATGTCGCGAAACAGGTGCGTGATCACGCCTTGCGGCAGGTTCCAGGCCTCGATCAGGTTGTCCACGGCGAGCTTCTGCACCTTGGGCACCAGGCCCCAGTGGCCGCCGATCACCCGCTTCAGCAGGCCGGCGTGGCCCAGGTGGTTGAGACCGCGGTTCTTGCCGTCGCCCTGGCCGGCGGCGTAGACCAGGGTCAGGTCGCGCGGCGACGCGGTCTGCTCGAAACGCTCTTCCAGCGCCACGGCGATCGCCTCGGCAAAGCCGATGCCGACAAAGCCGCCGGTGGCCACCGTGTCGCCGTCGTGGATCAGTTGCACGGCTTCAGCGGCGCTGACGATCTTGTTTTTGTAGGGGCTGGGACTGGCGGAGTGCGACTGGATCAGGGCGGGCATGGTGAGTTCTGGGAGAAGCGACGCCCCTGAGCCTACAGGCGGCCGGGAAAAAGGCAATCGGGTTGAACGGAGTGGTCGGACCCGTCACGGGCCGCCAACGCCCCGGAGAAGACGCGCGAATTACATCAGTTCCTGTCACTGATAAAGAACGATTTCCCTTCTTAATCGTCGGTGGCGTATCGAATAAAGTACGGACATGGCAAATTCCCAGAATCCCCTATTAAACGGCGCCACGCCCCGCGCGGTGCTGTTCGACGCCTACGGCACGCTGTTCGACGTCTACAGCGTGGCCCAGCTGGCCGAGCAGCTGTTTCCCGGCCACGGCCCGGCGCTAAGCCTGCTCTGGCGCGAAAAGCAGATTGAATACACGCGACTGGTCACCACCAGCCGGCGCTATGGACAGCTGGGCGCGCCCGATAGCAGCCCGCCGTTCTTCCGGCCATTTGGTGAACTGACGCGCGCGTCCTTGGTTTATTCCATCAAAAAGATAGCGGGTGATGGCCATTTTGCGCTGGAAGAGGGCGAGCTGGAGGCCAAAACCGAACGCTTGATGGCCCAGTACCTCCAGCTCGACGCCTTTGCCGATGTGCGAGAGGTGCTGACGGCCCTGAAAGTCCGCGGCATCCCCACCGGCATCCTGAGCAACGGCGACCCCGACATGCTGGCGGCCGTGGTGCGCCACGCCGGGCTGGCCGAATTGCTTGACCACGTCATGAGCGTGAACCGGGTGCGCCACTACAAGACCCACCCCGAGGCCTACGGGCTCGGCGTGCATGCCATCGGGGCGCCTCCCGGGCAGATCGTTTTCGTCAGCAGCAACAGCTGGGATGCGCTGGGCGCGGCCTGGTACGGTTACACCACGCTGTGGGTGAACCGGACCGGCCTGCCTTTCGAGGAGCTTGGCACACAACCCACCCGCACGGCCGCGTCGCTGGCCGCCGTGCTTGATTTTTTCCCGGCCTGACGACGCGTCAGACTTCTTCCTTTCCATTTTTCCTGAGGTTTCACACCATGACCGAACGCACCCAAGCGCACCGCCTGCAAGTCGCCACCGAGCTGCACCAGTTCATTGAAAACCGGGTGCTGCCCGGCACCGGCGTCGATAGCGCCACCTTCTGGAGCGGCTTCGACGCCCTCGTCGCCGACCTGGCCCCGAAGAACATCGCCCTGCTGGCCGAGCGCGACCGCCTGCAGACCGAACTGGACGCCTGGCACAAGGCCAACCCTGGCCCCATCGCTGGTGCGCGCGGCATGAAGGCGTACCGCAAGTTCCTGGAAAAGATCGGCTACCTGGTGCCGGTGCCCGAGAAGGTCCGGGCCACCACGAAGAACGTGGACGCCGAACTCGCCCTGCAGGCCGGCCCGCAACTGGTGGTGCCCATCACCAACGCCCGCTATGCGTTGAACGCCGCCAACGCCCGCTGGGGCAGCCTGTACGACGCGCTGTACGGCACCGACGCGATCTCCGAGGCCGACGGCTGCGAGAAGGGCCCGGGCTACAACGAAAAGCGCGGCGACAAGGTCATCGAATACGCGCGCCACGTGCTGGACCGCTGCGTGCCGCTCAAGAAGGGCTCACACATGGACTCGGTGGCCTACGCCGTCATCGACAACCAGCTCGCCGTGACACTGGCCAATGGCAAGACCGAGGGCCTTAAGAACCCCGCCCAGTTCGTCGGCTTCCAGGGCGAAATGGGCGCCCCTTCGTCGGTGCTGCTGTCGCACCATGGCCTGCACATGGACATCATCATCAACAAGGCGCACCCCATCGGCAAGACCGATCCGGCCGGCGTGGCCGACCTGGTGCTGGAGTCGGCCCTGTCCACCATCCTGGACCTGGAAGACTCGGTGGCCGTGGTCGATGCGGCTGACAAGGTGCTGGCCTACAGCAACTGGCTGGGCATCCTGAAAGGCACGCTGACCGAAGACGTCAGCAAGGGCGGCAAGACCTTCAAGCGTGGCCTGAACCCGGATCGCCAGTACACCGGCCCGCGCGGCGAGGACGTGGCCCTGCACGGCCGCTCGCTGCTGTTCGTGCGCAACGTCGGCCACCTGATGACCAACCCGGCCATCCTGTGGACCGACGCCCAGGGCACCGTGCGCGAGATCCCCGAGGGCATCCTGGACGCGGTGGTCACCACCACCATCGCGCTGCACGACCTGAAAGGCAATGGCGTCAATGGCATCCGCAACACCCGCCGCGGCAGCGTCTACATCGTCAAGCCCAAGATGCACGGCCCGGCCGAGGTGGCCTTTGCCGGCGAGCTGTTTGGCCGCGTGGAGCAGGTCCTGGGCCTGCCCGACAGCACGGTCAAGCTCGGCATCATGGACGAGGAGCGCCGCACCAGCGTCAACCTGAAGGCCTGCATCGCCGCCGCCAAGAGCCGCGTCGCCTTCATCAACACCGGCTTCCTGGACCGCACCGGCGACGAGATGCACACCGCCATGCACGCCGGCGCGATGATGCGCAAGGGCGACATGAAGTCCAGCGCCTGGATCCAGGCCTACGAGAAAAGCAACGTGCTGGTCGGCCTGGAATGCGGCCTGCGTGGCAAAGCCCAGATCGGCAAGGGCATGTGGGCCATGCCCGACCTGATGGCCGACATGCTGAAGCTGAAGATTGGACACCCCAAGGCCGGCGCCAACACCGCCTGGGTGCCCAGCCCCACCGCCGCCACGCTGCACGCGCTGCACTACCACCAGGTGGACGTTTTCGCGGTGCAGAAGCAACTGGAGAAGACCGACCTGAACGCCGAGCGCGACGCCATCCTGACCGGCCTGCTGACCATCCCCGTGGTCAAGACGCCGAAGTGGGCGGACGCCGAGAAGCAGCAGGAGCTGGACAACAACGCCCAGGGCATCCTGGGCTACGTGGTGCGCTGGGTGGACCAGGGCGTCGGCTGCTCCAAGGTGCCCGACATCCACAACGTGGGCCTGATGGAAGACCGCGCCACGCTGCGCATCAGCAGCCAGCACATGGCCAACTGGATCCAGCACGGCGTGGTGACCAAGGCCCAGGTGCGCGCCACGCTCAAGCGCATGGCCAAGGTGGTGGACCAGCAGAACGCCGGCGATCCGGCCTACAAGCCCATGGCCGCCCACCCGGACGGCGCCGCCTTCCAGGCCGCCAGCGACCTGGTCTTCAAGGGCCTGGCCCAGCCCAGCGGCTACACCGAGCCGCTGCTGCATGCCTGGCGGTTGAAGGTGAAGGCGGGGGCTTGAGGCCGGAGGGCGTCGGACTAGTCCCGAAATGATAGCGATTGACGACCAACTGACGGTGGCATCAGGCTGTTTTGGCTTGAAAAATCCCTGTACTCAGTGAAAACGGCGCCTGCTGGCGCCGTTTTCTTGGGGCTAGCAATCTCTCACCCCGCATTGCGGATCGTCAACCCGTCGCGACTGGCAGCACCGCTGCGGACCAGCTCGGCAACCAGCTCGTCGATCCACAGCCCAAAATCCGGCCCTGAAAGATGCCGATCAAACATCATGCGGAAGTACGGCGTGGCCTGCGCCCAGGCCACGAAGTCGGCTGCGAGCAGGCTTTGCACCTCCAGCAGCTTGAACTTCAGCAGCACCTTGGCGGCGTGTCGGGTGTGCTTTGCCGGGTTCACCAGGAAACCTTTAAGGCGTTCGCGCGCGATGGCGACAGCCGCGTCCACATTCGTGAAGATCGCGCCGTGTCCCGGGATCACGAGGGCGGGCGCCAGCGACTCGATCAGGTCCAGGGTTTCGCCCAGCTCGTCGAACGCGTCATCGCCCTCCAGCTCGGGAAACACCACGCCAAAGCCGCGCTCCCACAGGGCGTCCGCCGAGACCAGGATGCGCTCGGCCGGCTCGAACAGGATCACCGAATGGGTGTCGTGGCCCGGTGCCGCATGCACCTGCCACTGCCGGTCGCCGAGCCGGATCTCTGTGCCGGGCTGCAGCAGCGTGTCGAAGCGGAAATGTGGGCAGCTCTGGCCGGTGGGGGCGTAGGTCAGTGCCTCGGGATCCCAATTGCGCACATGATCGGCGAGGCCCGGTGGAATCGAAGTGCGCACGGCCGGCCAGGCCGCCTGCAGCGCCGCGTTGCCACCGCAGTGGTCGCTGTGCAGGTGGGTGTTGACCAGCAGGTCGAGCGGGCGTTCGCCCAGTGCCGCGCGCACCAAGGCGACGGTCTGCGCCGCGTGCGTGGCGTAGCCGCTGTCGATGAGGGCCGTGGACTGCGCGCCGCGCAGCAGGATGTTGTTCGACGAAAGCCATCCGCGCTCGAAGACGGCGATGTCGG
>JAABQG010000013.1 GCA_011391595.1 Hydrogenophaga sp. | reverse complement strand
TGGTAGCGCACTTGCATGGGGTGCAAGGGGTCGAAGGTTCGAATCCTTTCACGCCGACCATCAATCTGGAAAAATGCGGGTTACGGCTTTTCGCTGTAACCCGTTTTTTTGCTTGAAGGGGCGCGCCATGCTGGCCATCCCCTCCTCAATGCTGCTGGTGCAAGGTATCTCGATGTCCCCGATCCATCCTGACCAATTGAAATGCGATGTCGCCGCACTTCCGGCACTGCCAGGCGTCTATCGCTATTTCGACGCCGAGGGGCAACTTCTCTACGTTGGCAAAGCGGGAAATCTCAAGAAACGGGTCTCGAGCTACTTTCAAAAAGCGCCTGCCGGAACACGCATTGCGACCATGGTCAGCAGGATCGTGCGCATGGAGACAACAGTGGTTCGGTCGGAAGCCGAGGCCTTGTTGCTCGAAAATAATCTGATCAAGACGCTGAGCCCCAAGTTCAATATACTTTTTCGGGACGACAAGAGCTACCCGTATCTCAAGATTTCCGGCCAAATTGACAAATCGGGGATGGCTGAAGTCTTGCCGAAGGCAGGGCATTTCCCTCGTGTAGCTTACTACAGAGGCTCTGTGGACAGGCGCCACCAGTACTTCGGCCCGTATCCGAGTGGCTGGGCGGTGAAGGACTCGATTCAGTTGCTGCAGAAAGTCTTTCGCCTGCGTACCTGCGAAGACACGGTGTTTGCCAATCGCACGCGACCGTGCCTGCTGTATCAGATAAAGCGCTGTTCGGGACCCTGTGTGAACCACATCAGTGTCGAGGCCTATGCGCATGATGTGGAGAGCGCTGGGGCATTTCTGCGTGGCGAGACCCAGGACGTGCTCGTCACACTGGAGGCACGCATGCTGGCTTGTGCCGAAAGACTTGAGTTCGAAGAGGCTGCTGAAATCCGCAATCAGATGAGCGCCTTGTCCAAGGTTTTGCACCAGCAAGCCATTGACACGACCTCTGACCGGGATGTTGATATCCTGGTAGCCAAAGTGCAGGGGGGACGCGCTGTTGTCAACTTGGCCATGGTTCGCGGTGGCAGGCATCTCGGTGACCGGCCCTATTTTCCGGCACATGTCGAAGATGCCGTGGCCATGCGGTTCCTGGATGAGTCCGTCGAGGCCCATGACGAATCTGGCGGTTTTTTGCCAGCATCGACGCCTGTGGAGGTCCAAGTACTGGAGGCTTTTGTTGCGCAACACTACATCAGTGCGCCGGTGCCGCCAGCCCTGATTACAAGCCATGCCGTCGCGAAGGGATTGATCGATGCATTGTCTCTGGCAAGCGGGTTGAAGGTCAACGCAGTCCATAACCCTCGCGAGCAACGGCGCGTCTGGCTCGAGATGGCGCAGCAGAATGCAGACATTCAGCTTGCTCGACTGCTGGCCGAGGAGGGATCACAGCAGGCACGCACGCGCGCGCTGATTGACGCGCTGGATTTGACGCCCGACAGTCTGGATTCGTTTCGCATCGAATGCTTCGACATAAGCCACACCGCGGGTGAAGCGGCCCAAGCCTCCTGCGTGGTTTTCCAGCACCACAAGATGCAAGGCAGTGAATACCGGCGCTTTGGTATCGAGGGCATCACGCCGGGCGACGACTATGCGGCCATGCGTCAGGTGCTGACTCGTCGGTACGGGAAAGTCGCAGCATCGATAAAAGCTCTTGAAGAAGGCGCATCAACGCGATCTGCATTGATGCCCGACCTCGTACTGGTGGATGGTGGAAAAGGGCAGGTTTCTGTCGCGCGGGAGGTTTTTGAGTCTCTCGGGCTGAACCTGTCAGTTATCGTTGGCGTAGAGAAGGGCGAAGGGCGCAAGGTAGGACTTGAAGAACTGGTCTTCGCAGATGGGCGTGAAAAAGTCTACTTGGGCCGGGATTCAGCGGCGCTGATGTTGGTGGCGCAGATCCGAGACGAGGCACACCGGTTCGCGATCACCGGCATGCGTGCGCAGCGGGCCAAAGTACGTGTGGGCGGGAGCAAAATCGAGGAAATACCAGGAATCGGACCGAAGAAGCGCGCCAGCCTGTTGCGGCGCTTCGGCGGTATTCGTGGAGTGACCGACGCGAGCGTCGATGATCTGGCGACAGTGGACGGTATCTCTCGCGATTTGGCCGAGGTGATTTATCGGGCCTTGCGGTAAAACCGACGCAACGTGCCCCGCAGGCATGCCACAATCCAGCGATGTTTTTGACTATTCCCACCATCATGACGTGGACGCGAATCGTCGCGATTCCGTTGATCGTGGGTATTTTTTATCTGCCTGAGAGCGTTGCGACCCTCGCCAACAAGAATCTGATTGCCACTGTGATGTTTGTCCTTTTTGCGGCGACAGACTGGCTGGATGGTTTTCTGGCGCGAAAACTCAATCAGACGTCTTCTTTTGGTGCATTCCTGGACCCGGTTGCAGACAAGTTCCTGGTGTGTGCCTCATTGCTGGTATTGGTTCACCTGAATCGGGCCGACGTCTTTGTCGGGCTGATCATCATCGGCCGGGAAATCGCAATTTCTGCGCTTCGCGAATGGATGGCGCAAATCGGCGCATCAAAGAGTGTTGCAGTTCACATGATTGGAAAGCTCAAGACGGTCGCTCAAATGGTGGCCATTCCATTCTTGTTGTTCGACGGACTGCTCTTTGGCGTGATCGACACTCACGTGTGGGGCGTTTGGCTGATCTGGATAGCCGCCGTCCTGACCGTTTGGTCCATGGTTTACTACCTGCAGAAGGCATTGCCGGAGATTCGGGCGCGGGTCAAATGACTGGGCACCGAATTGATGTCGCCCTGGTCAGGGCGATGCCTGTGGTGTTTGTCCTGATCTGGAGTACCGGCTTCATCGTCGCGCGTTATGGCATGCCGTATGCACCGCCCTTCAAATTCCTTCTCGTTCGCTACGCGCTTTCGATGCTTTGCTTTCTGCCATGGATCATTCTGGCGCGCGTCAGGTGGCCCCAAACGGGGGCGCAATGGCTGCACCTGGCGGTGACCGGGATGCTCATGCATGCCGGGTATCTCGGGGGCGTCTGGGCTGCGGTCAAGGCAGGGATGGGGTCAGGCTTGTCTTCGCTCATTGTTGGCCTGCAGCCTGTCTTGACTGCCGTCTGGCTTTCCTCAGTCAGTGCTGGTGTGCCTGGTCAGAGCAATCAGGTCACTCGACGCCAGTGGGCCGGCTTGCTACTAGGCTTTACTGGATTGGTATTGGTCGTTTCCCGCAAATTCGTTCAGGTCACGCCTGGAGATATGGTGAATGTACGCAACCTGAGCTTTGCCTTGGCGGCGCTGCTGTGCATCACCATCGGCACGCTGTATCAGAAGCGCTTCGTCGCGCCATGCGATGTGCGGTCAGCCAATACAGTGCAACTTGGTGCCGCTGCCATCGTGACCTTGCCTTTGGCTTTCATCGAACTGGAGCCCATCCGATGGACTGGTGAACTGATCGGTGCAATGACATGGTCTGTTCTGGGGTTGACGTTGGGCGGAAGTTCATTGCTTTACCTGCTGATCCAGCGTGGCGCCGCAACATCTGTCACCAGTCTGATGTATTTGGTACCGCCAACGACGGCAGCGGTCGCTTGGCTTTTGTTTGATGAGCCTATCACCGTCGCCACCATTGGGGGGACGCTGTTGACAGCATTGGGCGTGAGCTTGGTCGTACGTCCTGCCAGGGCTTGACCGGGCTCGGGGATTCCATCTTCTTGGAGTCGGACGCTATTTCTGCCTTGGACGGGTGGGGCGGTGGAAATGTCTGGAATCCGTTGCCGAAATTCCCCTGAAAACGTCTAGAATTCCTGTTCGGATCTGCACCGAGAGGTTGTATGTATTGACACCGCCAGTACTGGTGGCTTTAATCGTAGCAGCAGCGTTCGCTGCCTCTTGGGCTGAATCTGGCAGGTCTTTGCGGCGGAAGGCACGGCGGACTCATCCAGACTTTTGAGACAACACGATTAACACTTTTTTGTACGAGGGGCTCCTTGTGAATAAGACTGAACTGATTGAGCACATTGCAAAGCATGCTGACATTTCCAAGGCGGCTGCAACGCGAGCTCTGGACTCCATGGTGGGCGCGGTGAAGACGACCCTGAAGAAAGGCGGCTCGGTTTCGCTGGTCGGATTTGGTACATTCGCGGTTGGCAAGCGAGCCGCTCGCAGTGGGCGCAATCCCCGTACTGGCGCAACGATTAAAATCAAGGCTGCCAAGGTTCCAAAGTTCCGCCCGGGCAAAGCCTTGAAAGATGCTTTGAACTGAAACACGTTTGAGGTGGGGTGCTTAGCTCAGTCGGTAGAGCGGCGCCCTTACAAGGCGTAGGTCGGCGGTTCGAACCCGTCAGCACCCACCACCACTGCAAAGGCGAACACAACGTTCGCCTTTTCTGTTTTTGATATTGAGAGTCTGCGCATGTTTGATTTCGTTCGGAAGCACACCAAGATCATGATGGGGCTGATGTTCCTGCTCATCATTCCGTCGTTTGTGCTGTTTGGTCTGGAGGGGTACAATCGTTCACAGAACCAGAATGTTGCGGTGGCCCGGGTCGCCGGGCAGGACATTACGCAGGCCGAGTGGGATTTTGCCCACAAGAACGAAATTGACAGGGTGCGCGAGTCGATGCCAACGATCGACGTCAAGCTTCTGGACAGTCCTGAAGCCCGGTATGCAACCTTGGAGCGGCTGGTACGTGACCGTGTTCTGGTCGCTGCATCGGGTAAGCTGAAATTGGTGACCAGTGACGTGCGGCTTGCGCGCGACCTGCAACAAAATCCGACCATTGCCGGACTCAAGCGACCTGACGGTAGCTTGGACATGGAGCGTTATCGCCAGCTTGTGGGAAGCCAGGGAATGACGCCCGACATGTTCGAGGCTCAGGTTCGCGCTGATTTGTCCGCCCGTCAGGTTCTGGCGGGAATTTCAGGCACTGGTTTCAGTTCAGCGGCCGAGGCCAATGTGTCTTTGACAGCGTTTTTTGAGAAACGGGAAGTGCAGGTGGCCCGTTTCACCGCAGCTGATTTCACGGGACGGGTGGTATTGACAGATGATGATCTCGAGGCGTTCTACAAGCGCAATGAGGCACTGTTCCAGGCGCCCGAGCTGGCCACGGTCGAGTACATCGTGCTGGACCTGGAAACCATCAAGAAATCATTGAAGGTCAACGAAGCGGACTTGAAGACTTACTATGAACAGAATGCGGCTCGCCTTGGTGGAAAGGAAGAGCGTCGTGCCAGCCACATTCTGATTTCTTCACCAAAGACCGCTAGCGCGGAGGACCGGAAAAAGGCGCGCTCGAAAGCGGATGAATTGCTGGCGGCTGCGCGCAAGGCTCCTGAAAGTTTTGGCGACCTTGCACGCAAGAACTCGCAGGACCCGGGGTCTGCCCCGAATGGCGGAGACCTAGATTTTTTTGCCCGCGGCGCGATGGTCAAGGCCTTCGAGGATTCTGCCTTTTCGTTGAAGAAGGGTGAGATCAGTGACGTCGTCGAGTCGGAGTTTGGCTTCCACATCATTCGGTTGACAGACATCAAGGCCGCAAAGGTGAGTAGTTTCGAGGAAATGCGCGGGCAGATTGAAAACGAACTGAAGAAGCAACAGGCGCAGCGCAAATTTGCGGAGGTGGCTGATGCGTTTACCAACGGTGTCTACGAGCAGTCTGACAGCCTGAAGCCCGTGGCAGAGCGGCTGCAGCTCGATATCCGGACCGCTTCCAATTTGATGCGAACGCCCGCACCGGGGACCACCGGCGTTCTGGTCCACCCCAAGTTGCTGAGTGCTATTTTTTCGCCCGACGCGGTCGAGAAGAAGCGGAACACGGAAGCCGTCGAAACTGCGCCCAATCAACTGGTTTCGGCCCGAATAGTTCAGTACTCACCCGCGCGAACCAGGCCTTTTGCCGAGGTCAAGGATGCGGTCCGGGCACGCCTGCTTGCCGAGCGTGGCGCGGAACTGGCCCGCAAAGAGGGTGCGATCAAATTGGCCGCGTGGCGGGCGAGTCCCACTTCGGCAGAGTTGCCGGCAGCTGTGGTTGTTTCCCGGGAGCAGACGCAGCAGTTGCCCCCAAAGCTGATTGACGCAGTGCTTCGCACGGATCCCGCTTCATTGCCAGCATTTGTGGGCGTAGATCTCGGGGCCCAAGGGTTTGCAATCGTGCGGGTCAACAAGATCATCGCTTTCGAACCTGCAACGGAGGCAGCAAGAAGGCGGAATTTGAACCAGTACATCCAGCTCTGGACGGCTGCCGAGAGCCAAGCTTATTACGACGATCTGAAGGAGCGTTTCAAGGCGAAGATACTCGCTGCCAAGCCGCAAGAAGGTGAAAAGGCCGCACTTCGCGCGGCGGGCCAATAGGTGGATGCAGCTATAATTGCGAGCTTACGGTGGCTGTAGCTCAGTTGGTAGAGTCCCAGATTGTGATTCTGGTTGTCGTGGGTTCGAGCCCCATCAGTCACCCCAGCTAGAACAAGCGCCAGCCTTCGTGCTGGCGTCTTTGTTTCCGTTGTCAATTGGCGAGTGACGCGGGCACGGCAACGAGGACCGCTTCACCCGCCCTATTGCCACGAAGGGGCCGCGCCCGTGTCAGCGAGGCGTTTGGGAGACGCCGCAAAATCCTTTCACATGAGCAAACAGGTATTGATCGCAGGCGCGGGTATCGGCGGACTTGCGGGGGCGCTGGCGTGCTCACGCGCGGGGTGGGGCGTCCGGCTCTTCGAACGGGCTGCCGAGTTTGCCGAGATCGGCGCTGGGATTCAGATCGGACCCAATGTGGTCAGGGTGCTTCACGGGTTCGGATTGAAGGCCGCCTTAGGCCAGGTGGCGGCATTTCCCGAGCGCCTTCAGGTGCGTAGTGCAATTACCGGCGGCGAGCTTGGCATACTGCCGCTGGGTGCGCGGGCGCTGCGGTTGTACGGCGCACCCTATGCCACCATTCACCGAGCGGATCTGCACCGAATTCTCCTTGAGGCTTTGCAGCAGCACGACGATGTTCGGCTGGGACTTGGGAATTGGTTGGCGAGTTACCGTGAAACACCCCATGGGGTCGCATTGACGACCACAGAGGGGCTGGAAGTCGAAGGCGATGCGCTTGTTGGTGCCGATGGCCTCTGGAGCCGGGTCCGTGAGTTGATGCTCAACGATGGCGCGCCGCGCGTGCCTGGGCATTTGGCCTTCCGGGCTATGGTGCCGCAAGGCGGGCTGCCAGAGAGTCTGCGCAGCCAGCAGGTCACTGCCTGGCTGGGCCCGAAGCTTCACGTCGTTCAGTATCCGGTGCGAAGGGGCGAGTGGCTCAATGTGGTCGTCATCGTGCAGGGCAGGGTGGAAAGTGACCTGCAGAACTGGGACCACGGGGCCAATGCCGCTGAATTGCGGGCTTCAATGGGGCATACCTGCGCGCAATTGCAGGACTTGATTGCTGCCATCCCCGACTGGCGCCTATGGACGCTGTGCGACCGTCCGCCCATGAAGGGTGCCTGGCAACAGGCGCGGGGACGCGTCGCGCTGCTCGGCGACGCGGCTCACCCGATGCGCCCCTACCTGGCCCAAGGGGCGGGCATGGCAATCGAGGATGCCGACGAACTAGGTCGTTCTCTGGCCATGGACAACTTGGCTGTGAGTGCGCGGCTGCAGCAGTATGCGCAGAACCGCTGGCAACGCTGCGCGCGGGTGCAGGCGCGCTCGATCCGCAATGGCGAGATCTTTCATTCCGGGGGGCTGGTCCGCTGGGGGCGCGATACCGTGCTCAAGGTGCTTGGTGAGCGGGTGCTGGATGTTCCCTGGCTGTATGCTGGTCCCTGATCATGGTTTGATAGCTAACAAAAAATAGCAAAGAATGTTCTTTCGACGCTGGATAAGATCGATTTTTTTCATAAGCTGGTTCGGAGGCTCCAGATTTCAGGGAACAGCACCACGTCCAGCATCTTGCGCAGGTAACTCACGCCTCCGGTGCCGCCAGTACCGCGCTTGAATCCGATAACACGCTCCACAGTGGTGACGTGGCGGAAGCGCCATAGCCGGAAGGCGTCTTCCAGGTCTGTGAGTTCCTCGCCGAGCTGATACAGATCCCAATGCTGCCTGGGGTTGCGGTACACGGTCAGCCAAGCCTGTTCAACGCCGGGGCTGGCAATGTAGGGCTGGGTCCAGTCGCGCCGCGTGTGGCTGTGCGGCACGTTCACACCGCGTCGCGCCAGCAGCTTCAAGGCCTCGTCGTACAGCGACGGCGATTCGTAGGCCGATTGCACCAAGGCCAACAGATCCGGTCGATGTTCATGCGGTTTAAGCATCGCGGCGTTCTTGTTGCCCAGCGCGAACTCGATGCAGCGGTACTGGTAGCTCTGGAAGCCGCTGGAGCTTGCCAGGTGGGGCCGGATGGCACTGTACTCGGGCGGCGTCATGGTGGCCAGCACGTCCCAGGCGTGCACCAGTTGCTCCATGATCTTGCTCACACGCGCCAGCATCTTGAACGCGGTGGACAAGTCGTCTGCCGCCACACGGGCGACGGCTGCGCGCAACTCATGCAGCATGAGCTTCATCCAGAGCTCGCTGGTCTGGTGCTGCACGATGAACAGCATTTCGTTGTGATCGGGCGAACGCGGGTGCTGTGCGTTCAGGATGGCGTCGAGCTGCAGGTAGTCGCCATAACTCATGCTCTGGCTGAAGTCGAGCTGGGCTTTTTCGTCGTGAACGATGTGCTCGGGGGACGCAGGGGACGCCGGGGGGGTGGAGTGAGGGCACATGATCAGGTCACCGCATGTTTCTGGTTGAATTCGGGCTGTTGCCATTCGCCGCTGGCGAGCACCTGCCGGAGTTGCTCGACCGCGTTCCATACGTCTTCGAAGCCGATGTACAGGGGCGTGAAGCCAAAGCGCAGGATGTCCGGGTGCGCGACGCCGTCGCCGGCCCGGAAATCACCGATCACATCACGGGCGATCAATGCCTGCACGATGGCGTAGGCGCCGGCAGCCCGCGCCAGGCAGACTTGGGAACCTCGCTGCGCGTGCTCACGCGGTGTCGCGAGTGTCAGGCCCTGGTCGGCGCAGCGCTGCTCCACGAGTTCGATGAACAGGTCGGTCAAGGCCAGCGACTTGGCGCGAAGGGCCGCCATGCCGCCGAATAGCTCGGCGGCCAGCAGGGTGTCGAGCCCGCACTCCAACGCCGCCATGCTGAGCATGGGCTGGGTGCCGCACAGGTAGCGCGTGATGCCGGGGGCGGGCTGGTAGTCAGGGCTGAAATCGAACGGCGCTATATGGCCCCACCAGCCGGCCAGCGGTTGCCAGAAGCGGTCGGCATGCCGGGGCGCCACCCAGACAAAGGCTGGCGCGCCGGGGCCGCCATTGAGGTATTTGTAGCCGCAGCCCACGGCGAAATCAGCCTGCGCGCCGCTCAGGTCCACCGGCACGGCGCCCGCGCTGTGCGCGAGATCCCAGACCGTGAGGATGCCGGCGGCGTGGGCGGCGGCCGAAACGGCGGCCATGTCGTGCATGGCGCCGGTGCGGTAGTTCACATGGGTCAGCATCAGCACGGCGACGTCGGGCGTCAGCGATTCTGCGATTTGTTCGGGCTCCACCAGCTTCAAGGTGCAGCCGCGCTCGCGGCACAGGGCCTCGGCAATGTACAGGTCGGTCGGGAAGTTGCTGCGCTCGCTGACGAGCGTCTTGCGCTGCGGGGTGTCTTCGCGGGCCATGTTCAGCGCGGCGCTCAGCACCTTGAACAGGTTGATGGAGGTGCTGTCCGTGGCGACCACCTGATTCGGGCCGGCGCCCACGAGGCGGGCGATCTTGTCGCCGGCGCGCCGGGGCGCGTCGAACCAGCCCGCGCTGTTCCAGCTGCGGATCAGGCCCTGCCCCCATTCCTGAGTGACCACTTCGGCCACGCGCGCAGCCGTGGCCCTGGGCAGGACACCCAGCGAGTTGCCGTCGAGATAAGTCACGCCCGGCGGCAGGTCAAATTGATGGCGCAGCTCGCGCAAGGGGTCTTGCGCGTCAAGCTGGCGGCAGTGTTCGAGGGTTTTCCGGGTCATGGCATGGTCATGGGTGGGGTGGTCAGTGTTGGCGTGGCACGGCGAGGTCAGGGAAGCTCGCGCAACACGGCGCGCACGGGGCTGGCATCGGCGGTCATGAGCTTCAAGGGCAGGGCGATCAACTCGTAGTCCCCTTCGGCGATTTCGTCTAGCACCAGGTTTTCCAGCACGCGCAAGCGCAGCCGACGTAACGCCTGGTGGCTGTCGAGCGTCTTGCTATCAGCGGGGTCGATGCTGGCGGTGTCGATGCCGACCAGCAACACACCGAGCGCTGCCAGGCGCTCGACGGTTTCCGAGGCAAAAGCCGCCAGGCCGGGATCCCAAGCGTCCACCGGCATCCGTCGGTAGGTGCGTACAAGCACGCGCGGCGGGATCTTTTCGACGGCGTGCGCCAGGTGCGACCACAGAACAAGCGGCCCGACGTCGATGGCATGGATCACCCTGCAGGGGCCGATGTAGGGGAGGAGGTCCAGTTCGCCCGCGCTGGCCCCTTGCGGGTCGTAGTGGAGCGGGGCGTCGGCGTGCGCGCCGACATGGGGTGACAGCGTCAGTGTGCTGACGTTGACCGGGCACCCCGGCCCTAGCGTGGCCGCCCACTGCTGCTGATAGGGGGTGTCGCCGGGGAACACCGGGGAGCCGGGTTGAACGGGCGGGGAAATGTCCCAGAGCTTTTTCATGCAATGGAACTTAGCGGCCCTGTGAATCTCCGGTGTCGGTTATTTCCAACAAGCAAAAAATAGTCTGAAATCGAAGGATGGTAAAATGAGAACGATTATCATTTGATGCAAGCATGATGTCCGATTCCGACAGTTTCGCGGATCTTCACCGTCAGAGCGATATCGGGCTCGACGAATTGCCGCACCACATTGATGCCCGGGTAGTCCGCCTGATGAATTCGGCGTGTCTGGATGAACGGGAACTGGTGCTGCGATTGCTTGAAATCGGCTTTCTTCCAGGCGAGCAGGTTCGTGTGATCGCCAGAGGCTTCCCCGGGCATGACCCGATTGCGGTGCGAGTCGGGCACACAACCTTTGCCCTGCGCGGTCATGAGGCGGCATTGGTGCGGGTCACGCCAATCGAACCCGATGCGAAGGCGGCGTGATGGGTCACGCGCCAGCGCCGCTTGTACCGCCCCTGCGAATTGCATTGTTGGGCAATCCAAACTGTGGCAAGACAGCGCTGTTTAACCTGCTTACGGGCAGCCGCCAGAAGGTCGCCAACTACGCGGGGGTGACGGTGGAGCGCAAAGAGGGGCACTTGGATACGGCTTCTGGGCGTCGCGTTCAAGTATTGGACCTGCCCGGCGCATACAGTCTCAATGCACTGAGTGCGGACGAAGCGGTGACCCGTGACGTCGTGACCGGCAGGCGCGCCCATGAGCCGCTGCCTGACCTGCTGGTTTGCGTGGTTGATGCGACCAATCTCAAACTGAACTTGCGCCTGGTGCTGGAGGCGCGCGCGCTGGGCCTGCCGATGGTGTTGACGCTCAATATGAGCGACATGGCGATGCGGGAAGGCATCGTGATCAACCGGGGCCTGCTTTCGGCGGAACTCGGCCTGCCGGTGCTGGAGACGGTGGGCGTTCGACATGATGGCGCGCACGAATTGCTGGCCTACCTTAATCAGGTGGACACTGCAGCGGCTGCGACCCCTCGCGGCGCAGTGGTGTCGCCGGCACCCTGGCATGCGTCGGATGTGGCGTAGGTGATCGCGACCCAACAGGAGGTGCGGCGCATTCTGGCACTGGCAGTCAATGAGCCCGACGACAGTCTGCACACGGACGACGCGGTCGACCGTGTGGTGCTGCACCCGCTGTGGGGCATTCTGTTGCTGGCCGTGACGCTATTCCTGATGTTTCAGGCGGTATTCAGTCTGGCCACAGTGCCCATGGAGTGGATCAAGGCGGGCGTGGACGCCCTGGGCAATATCGTCCGGTCCAGCCTGCCTCCAGGCATGCTGCAAAGCCTGCTGGTGGACGGCATATTGGCCGGCACCGGCGGTGTGCTGGTGTTCCTGCCCCAGATCCTGATTCTTTTCTTATTCATCATTGCGCTGGAGGACTCGGGCTATCTGCCGCGCGCCGCCTTCCTGCTGGACCGGGTCATGGGCACGGTCGGGCTGTCGGGGCGTTCGTTCATTCCATTGCTGTCCAGTTTTGCCTGCGCCATTCCCGGGGTGATGGCCACCCGGACCATCAGCCACTGGCGTGACCGCCTGGTCACGATCATGATCGCACCACTGATGACCTGCTCGGCCCGGCTTCCGGTGTACGCCTTGCTGATCGGCGCTTTCATCCCTGTGCGCACGGTCGGGGGGCTGTTCAATCTGCAGGGGCTGGTGCTGTTCGGTCTTTACCTGGGCGGGATTCTGGGTGCGATGGCGGTGGCTGCCGCCTTCATGCGCCTGCGCAGCGATACCCGGGTCACGCCGCTGTTGATGGAACTGCCTTCGTACCGCTGGCCGAGCCCGCGCAATCTGGCGCTGGGGCTGTATGAGCGCGCGGTCATTTTCCTCAAGCGGGTTGGCGGCATCATTCTGGCGTTGATGGTGCTGCTGTGGTTTCTTTCGACATTTCCGGGGCCGCCGGTTGGTGCGACCGGGCCGGCGATCCAGTACAGCCTGGCGGGTCAGATCGGGCGCGGCCTGGAGGTCGTCTTTGCGCCGATCGGCTTCAACTGGCAGATCGCCATTGCGCTGGTGCCGGGCATGGCGGCGCGCGAGGTGGCGGTGGGCGCGCTAGGCACGGTCTATGCGCTGTCGGCGACGGGCACCGACGTGGCCTCGCAGCTGGGCGTGCTGATCGGGCAGAGCTGGTCGCTCGCGACGGCGCTTTCGCTGCTGGCCTGGTATGTGTTTGCACCGCAGTGCGTCTCGACGCTGGTGGCCGTGCGGCGCGAAACCAATGGCTGGAAATATCCACTGATCATGGCCGGCTACCTGTTTGCGCTGGCGTATGGCGCCAGCTTCATCACCTACCGTCTGGCTCTGATGTGGGGAGGTGGCTGAAATGGCACAGCAGTGGACCGTGGGTTTGATCGTGCTGGCCGCAGCTCTCTACGCCCTATGGTACTGGCTGCCGGCGGACCTGCGGCGTCGCCTGGGGCGGGTTCATCCGGCGCTGGGTGAAAAACGCAGCTGCGGCGCGTGCAACACCTGTGGCGGCTGTGATGACCCGCCCGCGGCCAAGCCCGGCGGGGTTCAACCGGTTCGCTGGCTGCCCGGATCAACCAGGCGCGATCATCCGGACTGAGCGTTCCATGGCGGCAGGCCGTGTCGTGCGCGAGCCATGTTGCACGCGGCATCGCCCTCGGAAAACTCCCGGCAGGGGGCGGGTCGCCATTCATAGATGCCGCAGGCCACGGAGCCACCTATCTTGCCTGTCAGCGCCGCGCAGCGACTGGGCAGGTGGTCGGTGCCGCGCATGCGCCAGAGCGCAGGGTTGACTTCTTCGGACAGGCCTACGGGGACACTGCCACCCCGGTCGTCGAGCTCCTGCACCGCGAAGTCCACGCGAAAACTCGCGCAGCAGGCGCCGCAGGTCGTGCAGGCCGACATCAGAGCTTGCCGAGCAGCAGGTACTCCATCAACGCTTTCTGCGCGTGCATGCGGTTCTCGGCCTCATCCCAGACAACGGACTGAGGGCCGTCGATCACCTCGGCTTCGACCTCTTCGCCACGATGGGCGGGCAGGCAGTGCATGAAGAGTGCATCGGTTTTGGCCGCGCGCATCATGTCGCTATCGACGCGCCAGTCGGCGAAGGCCTTCTTGCGCGCCTCGTTTTCCGCCTCGTAGCCCATGCTGGTCCAGACGTCGGTGGTGACCAGGTCGGCGTTGCGGCAGGCGTCCATCGGGTTCTTGAAGACCTTGTAGCTGCTGCTGCTGCGGATGCCCGCGACTGCTTGGTCAACTTCGTAGCCGCCGGGTGTGCTGACATGCACCTTGAAGTCGAGCAACTCGGCGGCCTGCAGCCAGGTGTTCGCCATGTTGTTGCCGTCACCGACCCATGCCACGGTTTTTCCGGCGATGCTGCCGCGGTGCTCGATGAAGGTAAAGATGTCCGCCAGGATCTGGCAGGGGTGAAACTCATTGGTCAGTCCGTTGATCACCGGAACGCGCGAATGCCGGGCAAACTGTTCGATCTTGTCCTGCCCGTAGGTGCGGATCATCACCAGGTCCACCATGCGGCTGATGACCTTGGCGCTGTCGTCGATCGGTTCGGCGCGTCCAAGTTGGCTGTCGCCCGTGGTCAGGTGGACCACGGAGCCGCCCAGCTGGTACATGCCGGCTTCGAAACTAACGCGGGTGCGGGTGGAAGCCTTTTCGAAGATCATGGCCAGTGTGCGGTCGGCCAGCGTGTGGTGCTTCTCGTAGGCCTTGAACTTGCGCTTGATCAGCGCTGCGCGCTCGAAAAGGTAGGCATATTCCCCAGCGTCGAGGTCGGCGAACTGCAAATAGTGTTTCAGCTCCATGTCACTTCACTCCGCGAGGAATTGCTGGATCAGCGGCACCAGAATCGATACCACTTCGTCGGCCTCGACGGTGGTCATGATCAGCGGTGGCACCAGGCGAATCACTGTGTCGGCGGTCACGCTGATGAGCAAGCCCTTGTCCGCCGCGCGTTGTGTGAGTGCACCGCAGGCTTTGGTGAGCTCCACGCCAATCATCAGGCCTTGGCCGCGAATCTCCTTGAGGCCGGAAGTTCCGGCAAGCGCCTGCTCCAGGGCCCCTTTGAGATGTGCGCCAACCCTGGCGGCGTTTTCCATCAGGTCATCTTCTTCCATGATACGGATGGTTTCCACCCCGGCGCGCATGGCCAGGGGGTTGCCGCCGAAGGTGGTGCCATGATTGCCAGGCTGGAATATGTTGGCGGCCTTGGGGCCGGCCACCACGGCGCCGATCGGCACGCCGGAGCCCAGGCCCTTGGCCAGCGGCATCACGTCCGGCTTGATGCCGGCCCACTGGTGGGCGAACCACTTGCCGGTGCGGCCCATGCCGCACTGCACTTCGTCGATCATCAGCAGCCAGTCGCGCTCATCGCACAGCTCGCGCACCTGCTGCAGGTACTCGATACGCATCGGGTTGACGCCGCCTTCGCCCTGAATGGTCTCCATGAAAACGGCAACCACGTTGGGGTTGCCCTCGGTCGCTTTTCTGAGGCCTTCGACGTCGTTGAGGGGCACCCGGATGAAGCCCTCGACGAGGGGGCCGAAGCCTTTTTGCACTTTCTCGTTACCCGTCGCGCTCAAGGTGGCTATGCTGCGGCCATGAAATGCCTTCTCGTAAACCACGATTTCAGGCTTCTCGATGCCTTTGTCATGGCCGAACTTGCGCGCCAGCTTCAACGCTGCTTCATTGGCTTCGAGCCCGGTACTGCAGAAGAACACATTGGTCATTCCCGACAGTTCAACCAGCTTGGCAGCCAACTTTTCCTGATTCGGCACATGGTAGTAGTTGCAGCTGTGAATGATCTTGCTGATCTGGTCCTGCAGCGCGGGCACCAGCTTGGGGTGGTTGTGACCCAGGGTGTTGACGGCGATGCCGCCCAGTGCGTCCAGGTAGGGCTTGCCATTGACGTCCCAGACGCGGCAACCCTGGCCATGGCTGAGCGCGATGGGTAGGCGCCCATAGGTATTCATGGTGTGGGGCGAAGCGGCTTCGATGAACGCGGGCATTGAAAACTCCTGAAAACAAAGCGGCCCGTTGGGAGCAGGGCCGTTGGAGCTTGATTTTAGGCGCAGAGTCTGCAGATCACCGCTGATGAATACGCATCGCTGCAATGCACTCCGCGAAGATCGTCAAGTCTTATATAAGATACAATATTTGTGCAGCGCAGCATGGGGCGATCCTTGAGCTGACAGGCGCGTCAAAAAAATGCCTCCATCCGATGGTCCAGAACACCGCCAAAGAAGTCTTCATTCAGGGCGTCACCCGTGCGGGCAAGACTTTTCGTCCCAGCGATTGGGCGGAGCGGCTTGCCGGTGTGATGAGTCAGTTTCGTCCGGGCGGCGCTCGCCCGGGAAGTCACCTCATCTACTCACCCTGGTGCATTCCAAGCGCCGTGGGGGGCATCAAATGCGTGGTAGTTCACCCTGACCTGCGCGACGCAGAGCCGCTGGCTTGGGAGTTCTGCATGAATTTTGCAAAAGACAATGAACTCCAGGTGTTTGAGGCGTGGATGAAGCCCGAAGACGCCGACACCTGAGTCGCGGGGCAGGGCGTTTTCCGGCCGGCCCCGGCGTCGGCTGGTGCCGGATTCGATTGAACTTCTCGAACCCAAGCGACCACAAAAAAACCGCCCTGAGGCGGTTTTTCTGCTTTGCTGACAGCGCACCCGTTTAGAACGGCAGACCGCTTGCGGCGGTCCGGGCTGGTTGCCTGATCGGGATCAGGCGGCGCTGCTTGCGGCAGCGAGGGCCAGGGTTTTCACCTTGGCCGACAGGCGGCTCTTGTCGCGAGCGGCCTTGTTCTTGTGGAAGATGCCCTTGTCCGCCACGGTATCCACCACGGCCTGCATCTTGCCGAAAGCCTCGGCGGCCTTGACTTTGTCGCCTGCGGCAACCGCTTTTTCAACGTTCTTCACCGCGGTGCGGTATTTTGAGCGCAGGGACGTGTTGGCAGCATTGAGCTTGACGTCCTGGCGAGCGCGCTTACGGCCCGACGCCAGGCGCGGGTTCTTTTTCTTGGGTTTGGTAGAAGCCATTTAGATATTCCTTGGTGTCTGAGGATGTTGCCAGCAAAGCTTCTAATTATATCAGTCTGCATGCCTGGTGCCGCAGCAGGTTGGTATGCCGGGCTCGGGGCACTACACTTGGGCGGGTGAGTCTCTTCAAATCCGCATCGACCGTGTCGGCACTGACCCTGGTTTCGCGCATCACCGGACTGGTGCGTGAACTGCTGATCGCATCCACATTTGGCGCCAGTGCGCTGACCGATGCCTTCAATGTGGCATTCCGCATTCCGAACCTTTTCCGGCGCCTGTTTGCGGAAGGGGCCTTCAGTCAGGCCTTCGTCCCGGTGTTGGCTTCAACCAGGGCGCAGCACGGTGAAGAGGCAACCCGGCAGACGATCGACCATGTCGCCACACTGTTGGTATGGGTGCTCCTGCTGACTTGCATCGTGGGCGTGGCCGCTGCGCCAGTGCTGGTCTGGGCTATGGCCAGCGGGCTGAAGCAGGATCCGCGAGGTTTCGAGGCGGCCGTGTTCATGACGCGATGGATGTTTCCCTATATTGGCTTCATGTCCTTCGTGGCGCTGTCTGCGGGTGTGCTCAATACATGGAAGCGATTTGCCGTTCCGGCGGCCACGCCCGTGCTGTTGAACCTATCCATGATCGTAGCCGCCTGGTGGGGAGCCCCATTTTTCGCGCGGCATGGTATTGAGCCGGTCTATGCTCTCGCCGCAGGCGTGATGATCGGCGGCGTACTGCAACTGGGCTTGCAGATACCGGCTCTCCTCAGGCTTGGGCTGTTGCCCGAGATTGGCCTGGGCCGGTCCAGCATCATTGCAGCCTGGGCTGATCCGGCGACCCAGAAAATTGCCCGTCTCATGGCGCCGGCGATGCTGGGCGTCAGCGTGGCGCAGATCTCACTGCTGATCAATACGCAGATAGCCTCCCATCTTGTTCCTGGCAGTGTCAGCTGGCTCACGTATGCAGATCGGCTGATGGAGTTTCCCACTGCATTGCTGGGTGTGGCGCTGGGTGTGGTGCTGACGCCGCAACTCGCCGCAGCCAAGGCTGCCAACGACAATGATAGGTACTCGGCCATGCTGGACTGGGGATTGCGCCTGGTGGTTTTGCTCGCGGTGCCCTGTGCCGTGGCGCTGCTAACTTTCTCCAGACCGCTCGTGGCCGTGCTCTATCACTACGGCGCGTTCACTGATCATGATGTCCAGCAGACAACTACCGCGCTGATGGGGTACGGTGCGGGCCTCATCGGCCTGATCGCCATCAAGGTGCTCGCACCGGGCTTTTATGCGAGCCAGGATATCCGCACGCCAGTGAAGATTGCGGTCGTCGTGCTGATCATCACCCAGTTGCTCAACCTGGCGCTGGTTCCGGTTTTGAAGCATGCCGGCTTGGCGTTGGCCATTGGCATAGGCGCGCTGATCAACGCGCTGTGGTTGTTGGTTGGCCTGCGGCGCAAAGGCAGCTACACGCCAGCACCGGGATGGGGTGTGTATTCGCTGCAGGTGCTGGCTGCCAGCGCCTTGCTGGCGGTATTCCTGATGTGGGCCTCAAGTGCCTTTCATTGGACTCAGCTCCAGGCGCAGGGCCTGACTCGCGTTGGCCTTCTGGTTCTTCTTCTTGCAGGCTCCGCAGCCATTTACTTTGGCGCGCTTTGGGCGGCCGGCCTCAAGTTGCGCCATTTGATCCGCCGCTAGCCCAGTTGAGCACATCGAAAACTGGGGTGAAGATCGATTCGTCTGACGTCGGGAACACCGTGACACTAGAACCTCCATGCGTCTGAACTTGAGTAAACCGACAGCCCTGGCGTACTTTGAAAGCCTGGTAGGGGGCGACGATCATTTCCCCCTGTTGGAGGCTGCTGCCAGCATCGCACAGGACGAATACCCTGAACTTGACGTTCAGCAGGTCCTCTGTGACGTGGACCGATTGATGGCGCGACTGGGGCGGCGCCTGACCACCGACGGCGAGCCTTTGCAACGATTGCGTGTGCTCAATCAGTTCTTTTTTCGTGACCTGGGTTTTGGCGCCAACCTCAATCATTTCCACGACCCGGACAACAGCTACTTGAATGCGCTGCTGCGGACCCGCCGCGGCATTCCCATTTCGCTCGGCGTTCTCTGGATGGCGTTGGCGCAAGGCATGGATCTCAATGTTCAAGGGATAGGGTTTCCTGGCCATTTCATGCTGAAAGTCCACCTGCCAAGAGGCACGGTCGTGCTGGACCCCCTTACCGGTCAATCGCTGACTACGGAAGAGCTCTCAGAGCGCTTGGCGCCGCACCACGCCCCCGGCACTTTGATGGACAATTTTGAAGCCCCGCTCGGCCTTTATCTCCAGCCGGCAGCGCCTCGTGCCATCATCGCGCGAATGCTTCGCAACCTGAAGGAAATCCATCGAACCCAGGAAGACTGGCCGAGGATGCTGGCAGTCCAGAATCGGCTGGTCATTCTGTTACCTGAGGACTGGATGGAGTACCGTGACCGGGGCCTGGTCCATGCCGAACTTGGCAACCTAAGGCAGGCAGTGCATGATCTGGACACCTACCTCGCGCGCGCCCCGGAGGAGCCTGATCACCGAGCGATTAAGCTTCGCCTGTCAAGCCTGCGCGGCAATCGCCGCGGTTAAATGCCTGTGTCGCGGGTTTGAGCGCCGCCTGACCGATCTGGTTCGTTCCCATTCATCATTTTTCGATGGGAATGGTCTTTATCCCAAGTATAATCAATACTGTTTGCTACAAACAGCGTAGCAATTTGGTGGTCAGGCAACAATCACCGAGGCGTTGTCGCCCCGCGCCGCAATCACACCAATCTCGAACACCTGTTCTCCTGCCGAACGAAGGGTGGCCGCGCAGGCAAGGGCGCTGGCTGCATTGATCACCAGCACCATACCGATGCCGTTATTGAAAGTGCGGTTCATCTCGAAATCATCAATGCCGGCGGTTTCCTGCAGCCATGCAAAGAGCTCAGTCTTTGGCCAACTTCCCTTGCGCAGGTGGGCCGCCAGCCCATCGGGCAAAACACGTGGTATGTTTTCCAGCAAGCCGCCGCCGGTGATATGGGCTAGCGCCTTGATGGGATGTTCGGCCAGGGCAGCCAGCACGGTCTTTACATAAAGACGGGTCGGCTCCATAAGTGCCTGCCGGAAAGGTTTTCCGTCAAGCGTGTCTGGCGCGGAGGGACCGGCGCGCTCAATGCATTTGCGAACCAGGCTGAACCCGTTGGAATGCACCCCACTGGAGGCCAGTCCCAGCACAACGTCGCCGCGTGCCACGTTGGCGCCATTGAGAATCTTCGATTTTTCAACGGCGCCGACGGCGAACCCGGCCAGGTCATATTCGCCCGCCGGGTACATGCCGGGCATTTCAGCCGTTTCCCCACCGATCAGGGCACAGCCGGACAACTCGCAGCCTCGGGCGATGCCACTCACAACTGCCACAGCGGTTTCCACTTCAAGTTTGCCGCAGGCAAAGTAATCAAGGAAGAAGAGCGGTTCGGCACCTTGAACCAGGACATCGTTCACGCTCATGGCCACAAGGTCAATGCCCACCGTGTCATGCATGTTCCATTCAAACGCCAGTTTGAGCTTGGTGCCGACGCCATCCGTGCCACTGACGAGCACTGGCTCGCGGTAGCGCTTGGGAACCTCGAAAAGTGCGCCAAAACCGCCAATGCCCGCCAAAACGCCTTCGCGCATGGTTTTTCTTGCCAGGGGCTTGATGCGTTCGACCAGTGCATCGCCAGCGTCAATGTCCACGCCGGCATCTTTGTAGCTTAGTGGAGGAGGGGGAGGCGTTGGCGTCATCGGGCAGACCAGTTCGGGCGAAATTGTGGGGAAGCAAGGCCCATTCGGGCAAGCGGACTAAAATTTGTGCCTGATTTTAAGGGTTCACCCCTCTTTCCCTTTCTTCCTTCTTGAATGCTGCCTGCTTCCTCCACCAATCGCGATGTTACTTCCCATGTCGCACCGGCAATGGCCAAACTGGCCAATCGATCTCGGGTCGGGGATATTTCACGGGTGTCTGTTCCGGGTAGAGGCACGTCCTGGCAGGGAATTGATGGGGACTGCCACTTCAAATGAAACAGATAGCCTTGGATCTTGGACTGGCTACCGGGCCGACTCTGACAAGTTTCTTTGCCGGTCCGAACGAGCCCGCATTGCGTCATCTCCAGATGAGCGCCGCAAGCCCCACGCGATCGCCAGTTCCCACTTACCTTTGGGGCAGTGGCGGCAGCGGCAAGACGCATCTTCTCAAGAGCGTGCGCGAGGCGCTGCGCGAGCAGGGCGCGACCGCTGGCTGGATGGATGCCTCGGTGCAGGCGCCCCCCGATTTCAATGACGCCTGGGCCGCTGTTCTGATGGATGATGTGCATCTGTACACAGCGGTTCAGCAGCAAGCCGCGTTCAACTGGTTTGTCAACGCCTTGGCGTCCAGATCAGGTCAACCGCGCTGGGTACTTGCTGCGGGCGATCGAGCCCCCGCAGAACTTGAACTGCGCGAGGACCTCCGCACTCGTCTGGGTTGGGGGCATCTTTTCGGTTTGCAGGTCTTGAGCGAGCCCGAACGGCGTGGGGTACTGCGGCAGCATGCTGACGCGCGGGGAATCTTCCTGCGCGATGAGGTGGTGGACTTCATCCTGACCAGATTTTCACGTGACCTGGGAAGCCTGGTTCAGTTGCTCGATCATCTCGATGGCTATGCACTTCAAACTCAGCGGGCCATCACTATTCCTTTGATAAAAGCCATGCTGGAGGACCAATGACGGCAGGAAAATTCAGACTGGCGTTGTTCGATCTGGACCACACGCTACTGCCTATCGATTCCGACTATGCGTGGGGCGTCTTCACCGCAGACATTGGCTGGACCGATCCCCACGCGTTCCGCAAAAAGAACGACGAGTTTTTCTCCCATTACCAGGCTGGAACGCTTGATATTCACGAATATGTGCGGTTCGCGACTGCAGCAGTCAGGGAGCAGGGGGCTGCCCGCGCTGCGGCAGCGCATGCCCGTTTCATGCGCGAAGTGATTCAGCCCAATCTGAAACCCGACGCAATGGCACTTGTGCGCCGGCATCAGGCGGCTGGCGACACGGCTGTCATCGTCACGGCCACCAACGAATTCGTGACCCAACCAATCGCTCAGGCTTTTGGGGTAACTGAATTGATCGCCGTCGGCCTCGCACGCGGCCCCGACGGCTGGATAAACGGAGAGATCCGGGGTGTACCATCGTTTCGAGAGGGCAAGGTCACGCGGGTATCCGAATGGCTGCACGAGCGAAATCTGGACTGGGACAGCGTCGAGATCACTTTCTACTCAGATTCCGCGAACGATCTCCCGCTGCTCGAAAAAGCAAATCACCCCGTCGCCACCAACCCCGATCCGCGACTTCGCGCCCTGGCCAGCCAGCGTGATTGGCGCATACTGGACCTGTTTCCTTCCACTACCTGAGGACAGTTCAAGTTGCAGCGCAACCTCTGTCCCTCAAGCAATCTTCACGAATGATCAAGAAATTCATTGACAAACTGCTGGGTAAAACTTCATCCCGCAGCAGCAAGCCCAGGTTTGGCAAGCGCGAGGAAGTGGGTGTTGCCGTCCACGGGATTGACCCTGCGCTGGTGGACGACCGTGCTCTCAATGTGGTGCGAACCCTCAAGCAGGCCGGGTACGAGGCCTACGTCGTCGGCGGCGCCGTGCGCGATCTGCTGGTCGGGCTGCGCCCCAAGGACTTCGACGTTGCCACCAACGCAACGCCCGAACAGGTCAAGGGGCTCTTTCGTCGTGCCTTCATCATCGGACGGCGTTTTCGCATCGTGCACGTGGTCTATGGGCGTGGGCGCGAGCACGAAGTCATCGAAGTGTCGACTTTCCGTGCCTACATGGACAATGCTGCGGCCGAACAGGTGGCGGGCAATGAAAAAACCAGTCGTAGTGAACTGGCCGGCATGAAGCACGCTGTGGATTCCACCGGACGAGTGCTCAGGGACAACGTCTGGGGCCCGCAGGACGAGGACGCAGTGCGTCGTGACTTCACCATCAACGCGATGTACTACGACCCCGAAACGCAGATCGTCGTTGACTATCACAAGGGGCTGCAGGATGCGAAAAAGCGAATCCTTCGCATGATCGGCGACGCGGCGACGCGGTACCGCGAGGATCCGGTACGGATCATTCGTGCCGTGCGGTTTGCAGCCAAGTTGAGCCCACTCGGGTTCACTCTCGATGCCAAAACCGCCAAACCCCTTGCTGAATCCCAGGCCCTGCTGGCTGACGTGCCGCAGAGCCGCCTTTTTGACGAGATGCTCAAGTTGCTTCAGACAGGGCACTCGCTGGCCAGTATCGAGCAACTCAGAAAGCTCGGGATGGCACGTGGCATTTATCCGCTACTGGATGTTGTAGTTGAACGGGCCGACACGCCATTCGTCAACGCCGCGCTGCAGGACACTGACCGCCGTGTTTCCGAGGAAAAGCCCGTTGCGCCGAGTTTCCTGCTTGCATGCGTGCTTTGGGCCGATGTACGCGATGGTTGGGCTCGACGTCTCGCGCGGCGAGAACATTCGCACCCGGCGCTGCAGGAGGCTATTGACGAGGTGTTCAATTCGCGCATCGGTGATGTGTCGGGACGCGGCAAACTGGCAGGGGACATGCGCGAAATCTGGATGATGCAGCCGCGCTTTGAAAAGAGAGTGGGCAGCATGGCCTTCGGTCTCGTCGATCAACCCCGCTTTCGTGCAGCCTTTGATTTCATGAGGTTACGGGCTGATATTGGCGAGGTGGACGTGGTGTTGGCAGACTGGTGGCAGGAGTTCAGCATGGCCGACGACGCCACGCGTGAAGATCTGGTTTATCAAGTCAAGCTTGAGCAGCAGAAGCCGGCGCGTGCAGCGCGCGTGCACCGTGAATCTCCTGAAGGTGACCCAAAAGGGTCTGAGCCCGGCCGTGCATTGCCGGGGGGTAAGACTTCCAGTAATGCGGAAGGCGTTGATGCTACTGTTGGGGACCCTACCGCTGACGCGCCCAGGAAACGCCGCCGACGGCGGCGCAAGCCGACGGGTGGCTCAGATGGGGGCAACGGTTCATCCGCAACAGGCATGTAGGCAAAGGCATTGAGAGAAGACTTTGTTACGGCCTATATCGGCATTGGCGCCAACCTCGGCGACGCTGCTCGTTCCGTGCGCGAGGCCATGGAATCCCTTGAACATCTGGCTGGCACCCGCGTCACGGCAAGGTCCCGCCTTTACCGATCTGCACCCCACATGGCGTCGGGTCCCGAGTTCATCAATGCGGTGGTGCAGATCACGACCCGACTTGGCGCGATCGATCTCTTGGCGACGCTGCAGCAACTCGAGCGGGTTGCGGGCCGTGAGCGCCCATACCCCAATGCACCGCGAACGCTTGATCTGGACCTTCTCCTTTACGGTAGTGCCCGGATCGACAGCCCACACCTGACTTTGCCGCATCCTCGAATGGCAGGGCGTGCGTTCGTGCTGCAACCCCTGGCCGAAATCGCACCAGATCGCGTGGATCCCGGGCAATTGAGAGCAACCGCAGGGCAGGATGTCTCAGTTTATTCTTGTCCATAGTGGGTGATCGCAACCAGCGATTCCCATAGGGGGCAGGAGGGGGCGGTTACACTCGCCGCTGTCACAAAACGGTCATATTTTTGACTTTACACCCCTTTGAGGAGCCCGCCATGTTTTTTGCCAAGCGTGTTGCCACGCGAAGGCAATTATTTCGAAATGTTCAACCAACATGCGGAGCGAATTGTCGAGGCGGCGCGGGCGTTTTCAATGCTGGTGGCCAACTACAACGATCCGCATCTCCGCGAAAAGTACAACCAGGATGTTGACAACGCCGAGCGCGCTGCCGACCGCGTGACGCACGATGTCAACAAGGCCATCCACAGAACCTTCATCACGCCGATTGATCGGGAGCAGATCCACACCTTGATCAACACCATGGACGATGTGGCGGACCTGATCCAGGACTCAGCAGAGACCATGGCTCTCTATGATGTTCGTCACATGACCGAGGAGATTACCCGCCTCACAGATCTCAGCAACAAGTGTTGTGAGCGTTTGCGCGATGCGGTCATGCTGCTTGACAAGATAGCTGACCCGAGCACCGCCAAGGCGGCACTCAAGACCTGTGAAGAGATCGACCGGCTGGAAAGTGACGCCGATCGTGTGATGCGCAGCGCCATGAGCAAACTTTTTCGCGAGGAGCCTGATGTCCGCGAGGTCATCAAGCTCAAGGCGATTTACGAACTGCTTGAGACGATTACTGACAAGTGCGAGGACGTCGCTGACGTGATCGAGGGCATCATCCTCGAAAACTCCTGACCTGAGACGGGGCTCGCACGATGGAAACCGTTCAAACGGCGCTCTGGGTGGTGGTATTGCTGGTAGTGCTGGCCATTTTGTTCGATTTCATGAATGGGTTTCATGATGCGGCGAACTCAATTGCGAGGGTGGTGTCCACCGGCGTCCTGAAGCCCGGGCAGGTCGTTTTGTTTGCCGCGTTCTTCATCGTGGTTGTGAATCGCCCCGGGTTTCATGGAGGCTGTTTGGTATTGGTCAGGCCACCACCATGGTGGCTTGACCGGCGAGTTGCCTGTAGTAGTTTGCCTCAGCTTCTGCCGGCGGGACATATCCGATGGGTCCGAGCAGCCTGTGATGGTTAAACCAGGACACCCATTCCAGGGTTGCCAGTTCCACTGATTCACGGGTTGGCCAGGACCGGCGGTGAATCACCTCCGCTTTGTACAGGCCGTTGATCGTCTCCGCCAAGGCATTGTCATAACTGTCGCCCTTGCTGCCCACTGAAGGTTCGATGCCCGCTTCGGCCAGCCGCTCGCTGTAGCGAATGGACACGTACTGCGAGCCGCGATCTGAATGGTGGGTCAGTGCGCCATTGCGCTCGGGTTGCCGGGCATAAAGCGCCTGCTCCAGGGCATCCAGAACGAAGTCCGTGTGCATGGAGTTGCTCACCCGCCAGCCCACGATGCGCCGGGCATACACGTCGATCACAAAGGCCACGTACAGCCAGCCTTGCCAGGTCGAGACATAGGTGAAATCCGATACCCAGAGCTGGTTGGGCCGATCCGCCTTGAACTGGCGATTGACCCGGTCCAGCGGACAGGGTGCCTTCAGGTCGCGGATCGTGGTGCGCACCACCTTGCCGCGGCGCGCGCCCTGCAGCCCCAGGCGTTTCATCAGACGCTCCACCGTGCAACGGGCAATGCCAACCCCTTCCCGGTTCATCTGCTTCCAGACCTTGTCTGCACCGTAGACACGCTTGTTGTCTTGCCAGATGCGCTCGATGTCAGCAATCAGCGTCTCGTCACGTTGGGCACGGGCGCAGCGCAGCTGGGGATTGCGTTGATGGGCAGCGTGGCGCCAGTAGCCTGACGGGGCGATCTGCAGCACTTTGCAGATCGACTCGACCCCATGGGCCTGTCGATGCTGATCGACGAAGTTGTTCAGGACTTCAGACGGCGGTCGAGCTCCGCCTGGGCAAAAAAAGCACTGGCCAACTTGAGGATCTCATTGGCCTTGCGCAGCTCCTTGTTCTCGCGTTCGAGTTCCTTCAGGCGCTGCAGCTCGGATGTGGTGATGCCCTCCCGGGCACCCGTGTCGATCTGGTGACGCTTGACCCATACGTTGAGGGTCTGCGGCACGCAGCCAATCTTGGGCGCGATGGATTCGATGGCCGCCCACAACGATGGGTACTCCCCTCGGTGCTCCTGAACCATGCGAACAGCGCGTGCGCGTACCTCGGGTGAAAACTTGTTTGCCTTTGTCATTGCTCAATCCTCTCAGAGAAATGAGCCTCCTCAATTCCCGGGGCGATTCATTGCGATCTTTGTTTTTCATCTTAGCGTCGCGGCCACGGTGGGCAAGGGTATCGTCCAACCCGGCGTGGTGGATACCCATGTTGTTTTCGGAGCGCTGCTGGGCGCCATTGCCTGGAATGTCCTGACCTGGTACTACGGGATTCCGAGCAGTTCGTCGCATGCGCTGATTGGCGGCATTGTGGGGGCGGTGATCGCAAAAGCCGGCGCCGGCGCGCTCCTCTCCGCCGGAATTTTGAAGACTGTCGCATTCATCTTTGTGTCGCCCCTGCTCGGTTTTCTGCTCGGCTCGACGATGATGGTGATCGTGGCTTGGATATTCCGTCGCAGCCGACCGTCTCGCGTCGACAAGTGGTTTCGACGTCTTCAGTTGGTCTCCGCGGGGGCTTACAGCCTGGGTCATGGCGGGAACGATGCGCAGAAAACTATTGGCATCATCTGGATGCTTTTGATTGCAACGGGTTACTCGGCGGCAGCAGACAAGGCGCCACCGACCTGGGTCATTGTCAGCTGCTACGCAGCCATTGGCGCAGGGACCATGTTCGGCGGTTGGCGCATCGTCAAGACCATGGGCCAGAAGATCACCAAACTCAAGCCCGTGGGAGGATTCTGTGCCGAAACCGGTGGCGCACTGACGCTGTTTCTTGCGACGGGGCTTGGCGTTCCAGTGTCGACGACCCATACCATTACAGGCGCCATCGTCGGAGTGGGGTCGGTCCGTCGTGCCAGTGCGGTGCGCTGGGGGGTGGCCGGCAACATCGTCTGGGCATGGGTCTTGACCATTCCTGCGAGCGCTTTCATCGCGGCAATTGCCTATTGGGTCAGTTTGCAGAATTTCTGACGCGATCTGCTAACGTCATCGCCTTCTGGCAACCAGCCGCGTGGATACCGGTCTATGCGAAAAAGTGCCGATCCGGATTACTGTGAAATTTTCCGGGCCTCTTCAATCTGGTGCTCAAAGTACCTCTGGAAGCTGAAGACAATGCTGGCCATGAGGATGGTCGTGCCGATCAGCAGCGAGAGCGCGATGGCGCCAATGGTCAACCAGCGAGTTTGGCCCGGCGCTGCGTTCAGACCCGCTAGTGGATTGAATTTTGCATTCCACTTTTCAGTAGGCGTCAGGCCATACACAATGGCTTGCAAGGCGCACCCGGCAATGGTGAAGCCGAGCAGTGGCACGAGCAACCAGCTCAACGGGTCGTCTTGGCCGAACTCCTGCACGCGCTGGATGCCATAGAGTCCCAACGCAGTGGGAATTGGAAGCAGCCAGCCCACCCAGTCCCACAGTCCATACAGATAAAAGCGGTGCAGGCCCAATGGGCCACCGATGAAGGACAACCAGGCTGCAAGAGTCTTGTTTTTCATGGGCGCCATTATTGCGGCGAACTCATATCGCCTTGTCCCAGTGATTTCTCCATCAGGACGACGTCCAACCATTTGTCGAATTTCCAGCCACATGAGGCGAGGAGGCCAGCAGGCTCAAAGCCGACCGAGCGATGCACACCAATGGAACCTGTATTGGCCGAATCTCCGATGACGGCGATGAGTTTGCGCACGCCTGCGCGCTCAGCCTGTACTGACAGCTCCGCCAGAAGTGCGCGGCCAAGCCCCTGGCCACTGGTGTGTGGTGCAAGGTAAATTGAGTCTTCGGCCGAAAAACGGTAGGCGGGCCGCGGTTTGAACCAGTTGCAGTAGGCAAAGCCAGTCAATTGCCCGTCGTCTTCTGCAACGAGCCACGGCAGGCCTCTCGCCAGGACTTCGGCGCGACGCGCGGTCATGTCGACGATCGAAGGAGGATCGATCTCGAAGGTCCCGGTTCCATGAAGAACGTGATGGGTGTAAACGGCCGTGATGGCGACGATATCTTCGTCTCGACTTGGGCGGATAATCAACATATTGGGTAAGCGGATATAATAGAAAGCTTTTCAGTGTGTCGCTGGCCGGGTGGCCATGTCGCGTGTCTCAACGCTGAAAACACATTAACCACCCACAGGATAAATCATGGTTGTGATTCGACTCTCTCGCGGCGGCTCCAAAGGCCGTCCTTTTTTCAATATCGTCGTAACTGACAAACGCGAACGCCGTGATGGCCGTTTCATCGAGCGCATCGGCTTCTACAACCCCATCGCCAAGGGTGGCGAAGAGGGTCTGCGCATCGCGCAGGACCGACTGACCTACTGGAAGGGCGTTGGCGCGCAGGCGTCCCCCACCGTGGAGCGGTTGATCAACCAGGCGGCCGCCACAGCCGTCTGACCGGCTTGTCCGCCATGCCGCCCGGCCTGGAGCCTGCAGAACTTCCGGCAGATGCTGTTGAAGTCGGGCGCATCGCGGATGCCTGGGGTGTGAAGGGCTGGTTCAAAGTCTTGCCGCACAGCGCCTCGCCCGAGGCGCTTTTTACTTCCAGGCGTTGGTATCTGCAGCCCTCCGAACGGGGGGCGAAAACCTTCAATGGCACGGTCCAGCTTTCGATCAAGGAATCCAAGGCGCACTCGAATTCCGTGGTTGCAGCAGCGCACGAGATCGTCGATCGCGGCGCGGCCGAATCGCTGAGAGGCGCACGGATCTTCGTCGCACGATCGAGCTTTCCCGCTGCCAGAAAAGACGAGTACTACTGGGTTGACTTGATTGGCCTGAGTGTCGTTAACCGCGAAGGCGTGGCACTTGGGGTCGTCAAGGAACTGCTTTCTGCGGGCCCGCAGACTGTGCTGCTACTGGAGTATTCTGAGACCGATGAAGCCGGTGTAAGCAAGTCACTCGAACGTTTGATTCCGTTCGTCGCTGCGTTTGTGGACGATGTTGACTTGAAAGCGCGTCGAATCACAGCGGATTGGCAGACCGACTATTGAATGGCCAGGAGAGGCGAGTTGGCGAACCGGTATTGCATATGCGCTTTGACGTCATCACCCTGTTTTCTGAACTATTTCCGCCTTTCTTGACCCATGGTGTGACACGTCGGGCCTTTGATGCGGGTCTGGTGGACGTACGGCTCTGGAACCTGCGTGATTTTTCCGAGGGAAAATACAGGCGAGTCGATGATCGACCTTTTGGCGGTGGGCCTGGAATGGTCATGATGGCCGAACCCTTGCTCCAATGTCTCAAAGCCATTCGTGCCAACCGCGTTGAGGCTGCGCCCGTGGTTCTATTTTCGCCGATCGGCAAGAAACTCGACCATGCTGAGGTTTCAAGATGGTCTGCAAGCCGCGGCGCGATTCTGGTCTGTGGTCGCTACGAAGGCGTCGATCAGCGTTTTATCGACGCGCACGTCGATGCTCAGATCAGTCTGGGGGATTTTGTCCTGTCTGGCGGGGAAATCGCGGCACTGGCCTTGCTAGATGCAGTCGCGCGTCTTCAGCCCGGCGTGCTCAATGACGAAGGCAGTCACCAGATGGACAGTTTCAATCCGGCGCTGGACGGGTTGCTGGATTGCCCACATTTCACCCGCCCGGAGGACTGGCATGGCGTGCCGGTTCCCGCGGCGCTGATGTCGGGCCATCACGCCAACATCGAGCGCTGGCGCAGGGACCGCCGGCTTGAGATTACTGCCCGGCATCGGCCTGACCTGATCCAGGCGGCACGGGCAGCAGGGCACCTGGATCATGCCGATGAAGCCGCGCTTGTGACGCCGATTGTGGGTCGGCCTCTGGATGGAAAAAATTAGTATAATCGTAAACTTTTCGATCCTCTGCCCGGCCGCGGAATACAAGAAATCAGCGCAATCAATGCGTTCTTGCCGCCTTTTGTGTAGCGTGGGCACGATCCAAAGAGGTAATCATGAATCTGATCCAGACTCTCGAACAGGAAGAAATTGCCCGTCTCGGCAAGAAAATTCCGGAATTTTCCCCTGGCGACACGGTGATCGTGAGCGTCAATGTGGTTGAAGGTGCGCGCAAGCGGCTTCAGGCCTACGAAGGCGTTGTCATCGCAAAACGCAATCGTGGCCTCAACAGCGGCTTCACGGTGCGCAAGATTTCCAGTGGCGAAGGTGTGGAACGTACTTTCCAGACCTACAGCCCGCTCATCGCAAGCATTGAAGTCAAGCGCCGTGGTGATGTCCGTCGCGCCAAGCTGTACTATCTGCGTGACCGCAGCGGAAAGTCCGCCCGTATCAAGGAAAAGCTGCCGAACCGTGCCAAAGTTGCTGCTGCGAAGGCTGCAGCCAAGGTTGCCGCAGCGTAAACAGCCCTTCCTCGCCTCAAGCCGCCTGAAGCGTTTGCGCCAGGCGGCTTTCTTTTTCCCGGCGACCCGTCGTGTCACACCATCCCCTGTCCAAGCTGCCGCAATTTGATCCGCGATTGATACCTGTAACGGGCGTTGATGCGCATCTGCCGCGTGTCGAATCCTCGGCGTTGACACCTGCGGCTTTGCTGAGTCGGTTTGCGATGCCTCCGGTCTGGGAGCCCGAAGTGGTGCTGGAGAAGAGATTCGCCGATCGCTTGCCGGCGCGCGCGGCCGTCTTGATCCCTATCGTGATGCGCGGTCGTGACGCCAGTCGGCCCACCGTCCTTCTGACCGAGCGCACGGCCCACCTGTCAACGCACTCAGGACAGATCGCATTTCCGGGGGGACGTGTCGATGATTCGGATATCGACGTCACCGCGGCGGCACTGCGCGAAGCCCAAGAGGAGGTTGGGCTTGACGCCAAATTTGTGCAAGTCTTGGGTACTTTGCCGACATACACCACAGGAACTTCGTTCATCGTCACGCCGGTCGTCGCTCTCGTGCAGCCGGACTTCGAATTGCGTCCGAACGCGTTTGAGGTGGCCGATGCATTCGAAGTCCCGCTTGATTTCCTCATGAATCCGGCGAACCACCACCGCCATGCCTTTGAATGGGAGGGCGTGCGACGGGAGTGGTTCTCCATGCCGTACAACGAGTCAGCGCCAGATAGCTCCACCGAGCGCTACATCTGGGGTGCGACCGCTGGCATGCTGCGCAATTTTTACCGTTTTTTGTCGGCTTGAAGCTGATCGGCGTGCGCTGCGACGGCTTATCGGCTCGTTATGATGCGCCCATGAGTTTTTTTGCAATTCTGTTTGCCTTGCTGGTGGAGCAGGTTCGCCCGCTGGCGCCGAGCAATCCGATTTATGCCGGCATGCGGGCCTGGGCGCGTTGGGTCAGCCAGAATTTTGACGCCGGCAGATCTCATCACGGATGGGTTGCCTGGGGTCTTGCGGTTGGTGTCCCCACGCTGGGGGCTCTTGCCATTCACTGGTCGCTGGGCAACCTGCTCGGATGGCCTTTTGCCGTTCTGTGGAATGCCGCTCTGCTCTATGTGACATTGGGATTTCGACAGTTCAGCCATCATTTCACGGACCTTCGTGATGCGCTCGATGCGGGCGAGGAAAGCCGTGCGCGGGAACTGCTGGCGCGGTGGCAGCAGGTGGATGCCAGCGAACTTCCACGTAGCGAGATCGTGCGCCATGTGATCGAGCACTCTGTGTTGGCGGCACACCGTCACGTGTTCGGTGTGTTGGCTTGGTTTTCGGTTCTGGCTGCCTTTGGACTCGGGCCTGCCGGGGCCGTACTGTATCGGAGCAGCGAATTTGTCGCACGCTACTGGCGTCACCAGACCAGCGTATCCCGGCATCCGGCAAGTGAAGCCCTGCAGACTGCGGCGTCAGATGCCTGGAATGTCATTGATTGGTTGCCTGCCCGTGTCACCGCGCTGGGATTCGCCGTTGTTGGCAGTTTCGAGGAGGCCATCGACAGCTGGCGCAACTATGCGCAACGCTTCCCGGATGGCAACGACGGCCTTATCGTCGCGGCCACTGCGGGCGCGATCAATGTTCGGCTCGGTGGAGAAGCGCTCAAGACCGTGGTCACTTCGCCAGATGGCGATTCCGAAGGCGACATCGGGCAGCGGACTACAGGTCCCGCCGGCGCCGCATCCGGACGAGAACCCGAGCCCGCACACCTGGCGCAGGTCGTCGGTCTGGTCTGGCGCTCGGTGGTGATGTGGGTGGTTTTGCTCGCTCTACTGACGCTCGCACGCCTGCTCGGTTGAAGGGCGCGGCACGATTTTTCCAGCCAGCCCCTGGGCTTAGACGCGCGAAAATTTTGGTGTCAGTACCGGGTTTGCGACAACTCGGCGAAGAGGTCCGCGTAGATCCGGTGGCGTCTGGGGCTGATTCTTCCGTCTGATCCGTTGCCGTTTACCGCGGCAAGGACGCCGCAGCCCGGTTCATGCAAGTGCGTGCAGTTATAGAACTTGCAGCGGGCTACATGCGGTTTGAGGTCTGGCATGTAGGCGGCCAGCTGCATCGGGTCGACGTGGTGCAGGCCGAATTCCTGAAACCCCGGCGAATCAATCAAGGCCGTTCGATGCGCCCGGTCCACCCAATACCATGTCGTGCTGGTGGTGGTGTGCTTGCCTGAATTGAGTGCCTGGGAGATCTCATTGGTCACCACCCCAGCACCAGGCACCAGTCGGTTGATCAGTGTGCTCTTGCCCGCGCCGGACGGCCCCAACACCAAGGTTGTCTTTCCTTCCAGCAATTCGAGAATCGGCTGCATCTGTAACGTCTGCCCGGTTTTCAGTGAAACTGGCAGCATGGCGTATCCCATGTCGCGATACGGCGCCAGCCGGTCCCAGGCCAACGAGAATGGACTGGATAAATCGCTCTTGTTGAGCATGATCAGGGGTGTGATGCGTTCGGCCTCCGCAGCAATCAGGGCTCGCGAGAGCTGGCTCTCCGAGAACTCGGGCTCGGCGGCGATCAGGATCAGGATCTGGTCGAGGTTGGCGGCAAACAACTTGGTCCGGATTTCATCCTGGCGGTAGAAAAGGTTCCGCCGCTCCTCCACTTTCTCGATCGTGCCCTCATCCTGTGAGGGCTGCCACAAGACGTGGTCGCCCACCACCGACTGGCTTTTCTTGCCCCGTGGGTGACAGATCACCCGCCGGCCATCTGGCGTCTCTACCAGGCAGTGGCGGCCATGCCCCGCGACCACCAGTCCAGGCTCCATCGTTGACGTCGGGGCATTCAAGCGGGCGCTTTCATTCGGCACATGCCACAAGTAATGCGTCGATCCGCGCGGCACAGTCCAGATCCGCGCGGGAGATGCCGCCGATATCGTGGGTGCGCCAAGCCACTGTGCATTGGTCGTAGCCGACACGCAGATCCGGGTGGTGGTTTTGCGCGTGCGCCACAAAGGCGACGGCATTCACGAAGGCCATAGTCTGGTGGAAATCCGTAAAAAGGTAGGTCTTTTCAATGGCCACCGCAGTTCCGTCTCCGTTGAGTCGCCAGCCCTCCAATCGGGCCATTAACGCTACTATTTCTGTAGCAGACAACAGCCTTTTTACGCTGGAATGAGGCTCATTTTCTTTCAATCTGACCATGGCGAGCCGTTCTTCAGGCCATCATCCGAGTCAGACGCTCTGATGCTGGCGGATGGGAGTAATAGAACTTCACATACAGTGGATCCGGCGTCAGGGTGGAGGCGTTGTCCTGGTAAAGCTTGAGCAGCGCATGAGCCAGGCTCGGGCCGCTGGTTTGCGCGACCGCGTAGGCGTCCGCCTCGAACTCATGCTTGCGCGACAGCTGGGCCAGAAGCGGCGCAATGAAAAACGTAAACACGGGCACCGCAAGCAGGAACAGCAGCAGCGCGAGTGCATCGTTCGGCGCATTCAGCTTCGCCCCCAGGTTGGGGATCACGCCAAGACCGGTATAGAACCATGCCTGGCTCGACAGCCAGCCCAGAAGAGCGAAGCCCGCCAGGCTCAGGGCAAACAGGCTACCGATGCGTTTGAGGATGTGTTTGTGCTTGAAATGCCCGAGCTCATGCGCCAGTACGGCCTCGACCTCACCCGGATCGAGTTGTCGCAGCAGCGTGTCATAAAAAACCACGCGCTTGGCCGCCCCGAATCCGGTGAAGTAGGCATTGGCGTGCGCGCTACGCTTGCTGCCGTCCATGACAAACAGTCCCTTCGCAGAAAAGCCGCAGCGTTGCATCAGGGCCGTCACGCGGGCTTTCAGCGATTCGTCTTCCAGTGGCTGGAACTTGTTGAACAGGGGCGCGATGAAGGTCGGATAGATCAGCAGGAGCAGCAGGTTGAAGCCCATCCAGGCGCACCAAGCCCAGAGCCACCAGAATTGCCCGGTGGACCCCATGAGCCAGAGGATCAGCGCCGCAATGGGCAGCCCGATCAACGCCCCCATCAGTGTCGACTTGAGCAGATCGGCCAGCCAGAGCTTCGGTGTGATTTTGTTGAAGCCGAATCGCTCCTCGATCACGAACGTCTGGTACAGCGTCAACGGCAGGTCGATCAATCCGCTGATCAGCGCGAAGCCAGCAATCAGGACCAGTTGCTGAAGCAGTCCGCCGCCCAGCCAGGCCATCAGGGCCTGGTTCAGGGCATCGAGTCCGCCCAACAGCGTCCAGCCCAGCAACACGGCGGCGCCGAGCGCCAGTTCAATCAGGCCGAAACGCGTCTTGGTGATCGTGTAGTCGGCCGCCTTCTGGTGGGCATCAAGGCTGATCTTTTCCGCGAATGCAGCAGGAACGGTGTTGCGGTGATGGGCGACATAGCGAATCTGGCGAGACGCGAGCCAGAAACGGATCATCAATGTCGCCACCAGCGTGCCGGCAAATACCAATGTGAGTGCCAAGGAGGGAGAGAGGGAAGAGGGCATAGGGCGGGAGTTTAGGCGCAATCCTTGGCATTGCATGGGCATGGGCGACAATCCCGGCCATGACAGAAGCTATTGAAACCTCTCCAGCCGCTTTGGGCAAATCAGATCAGAACCTGGTCTGGATCGACTGCGAAATGACCGGGCTCGACCCGCAGGCCGAGCGCCTGATCGAAATTGCCGTGATTGTGACTGGACCCCACTTGGTGCCGAGAGTTGAAGGCCCGGTGCTGGTGATCCATCAGAGCGACGAGCAGTTGAATAAGATGGACGCCTGGAACAAGGGCACACACGGCCGCAGCGGCCTGATCGACAAAGTCAAAGCATCAACACTGACCGAAAGCCAGGCAGAGGCACAGATTCTGGAGTTTCTGGCCCGCTACGTCCCCAAGGGCACCACCCCAATGTGCGGAAACACCATCAGCCAGGATCGCCGTTTCCTGGTGAACTACATGCCGAAACTGGAAGCGTTCTTCCACTATCGCAATCTTGACGTCAGCACCCTGAAGGAGTTGGCCAAGCGCTGGCGGCCCGAGGTGTACAACGGCTTCAAGAAACAGCAGAAACATACCGCGCTGGCGGATGTGCATGAGTCCATCGACGAGCTGGAACACTACCGCGAACACTTTCTGAAACTTGCGGCCTAGGGAAAAACCCGCATGACTTTCATTTCTGTGCCATAATCATTGGCTGTGCTGCAAGTAGCAACACATATTTGTACATCTCCCTTCATGCACCGGACTCGCCAATAAGAGTCTATCCAGTGAGCAGTCACCATGCTGCCAGGCCGTAGCCTCCGCGCTTCACTGAAACTGGGCTTCGTTTGATGGTTGATGTTTTTTAACCATTGACGAAGCGCGTCGCAGCCTTTGCGGCGCCTTCGTGTGAGAAAAAAATGACCGACGCTTTTGAAGTGCTGGGCGACCTTTCGCCTGTTGAATCCGTTTCCGCTGATTCCTCTACCGTAAACCCCAACCCGGCGTTCAATCAGCCGTTGGTGGAATTTTCCGAACCCGCTGAAGTCTTTTTGGCCGACGAGGCCGAGCCGACCGAGGCCGAAGAAGTTACGCCCAACGGATTCGTGCTGCTCGGCCTGGCACCCGAACTGATCCAGGCCGTCGCCGATCTGGGCTACACCCAGCCCACGACGGTCCAGTTGCAGACCATTCCGAAGGCCTTGCCTGGCCAGGCGGGCGCCGCCGAAGGTCAGCGCTTCATTGACCTGATGGTTTCGAGCCAGACCGGCAGCGGCAAGACCGCTGCCTTCTTGCTGCCTGTGCTGCACACCTTGCTCAAGACCCAGGCAGATGCCGATGCCAAGGAGCGCGCTGACTTCGAGCGTGCCGTGACCGAGGCTGCCGCGAAGGGTGAGTCGGCCCCCAAGCGTCCTAAGCGCAAAGACCCGACCAATGCCCGCAACTTCAAGGCGCCATCGCCCGGTGCTCTTGTGGTGTGCCCCACCCGCGAGCTTGCGCAACAGGTAGCGCACGACGCGATTGAACTGGTCAAGCATTGCCGCGGCCTGCGGGTCGCGAACGTCGTGGGCGGCATGCCGTACCAGCTCCAGATCGCCAAGCTGCAGAACGCTGATCTGGTTGTGGCGACGCCTGGCCGTTTGTTGGACCTGCAGCGCTCGATGCAGATCAAGCTCGACCAGGTCAAGTTCCTGGTCGTCGACGAAGCTGACCGAATGCTTGACCTGGGTTTCTCCGACGACCTGGCGGAAATCAACCAACTCACCAGCCAGCGCCAGCAGACCATGATGTTCAGCGCCACCTTTGCGCCGCGCATCCAGCAACTGGCCATGCGCGTGATGCATGACAACGGCGCGTCCGTGCAAAAGATCCAGATTGACTCTCCCCAGGAAAAGCACGCGAACATCAAGCAGGTGCTGTTTTGGTCTGATAACGCGGCCCACAAGCGCAAGTTGCTTGATCACTGGCTGCGCGACACGACGATCGATCAGGCCATCGTGTTTGCCAGCACCCAGATCGAATGCGATGGCCTGGCCAATGACCTGCAGCAGGACGGCTTCAGCGCCGTGGCGTTGCACGGTGCGCTCAGCCAGGGCTTGCGCAATCGCCGCCTTATGGCGCTGCGCCAAGGCCAGGTTCAGATCCTGGTGGCCACCGACGTCGCTGCGCGAGGCCTCGATGTGCCGACGGTCACCCATGTCTTCAACTTCGGCTTGCCGATGAAGGCCGAGGATTACACCCACCGCATTGGACGCACCGGTCGCGCCGGCCGTGACGGTATTGCGGTGACCTTCGCCGAGTTCCGTGATCGTCGCAAGATTTTCGATATCGAGTCCTACAGCCATCAACATTTCAAAGCTGAGACCATTCCAGGTCTTGAGCCGACACAGCGTTTCCCGGCCTCTGCACCCGTCAAGTTCGGCAAGTCCGGGTTTGGCGACCGCGGACCTCGTGACACCCCGTCGCGCGACCGGAATTTTGGCGGCGGTGGTGCCCGCGGCGGCTTCGGTGGTGGAAATGCCGACCGGCATGTGCGCGGCGGTCCGCGTCAGTTCGGTGCCAATGATGGCGGTTTCGGCCAGCGTGACGAGCGCAGCTACGATCGTCGCAGCGGCTTCAATGAAGGCTTCGGTGGCGGCAATCGCAATGAAGGCTTTGCGCCACGCAATGGAAGTTATGCACCCCGTAACGAGAGCTTTGCGCCCCGTAATGAGAGCTTTGCACCACGCAACGAAGGTTTCGCGCCGCGCAAGGACGGCTTCGCTCCTCGAAATGAAGGGTTTGCACCACGTAGCGGCGATTTCGCTGCCCGCAAGCCTGCCTTCTCCAAGCCTGGTTTTGCAAAACCGGTTCGCAGCGGCAAGCCCTTTACACCGCATGGCGATGCGCCCAAGCGCAGCGGAGGCACCAAGGTGCTCAAGATCACGCGCGGATAGCCGGCACCAGCATCCTTGCTCAAGCCCACAGACTGTCCGGTCTGCGGGCTTTTCTTTTTCTTTTGGAATGCAAGCCAATCTCTGGGCCGACCAAGCCTCCAATGACAATTCTTGGAGTCCTGCCTTGGCCGCGACGCGCTAAACTGAACATTTCGTTTACCGGAGAATGCCGTGCGAATAGGGCTGAAGTGCATGTCTATTGCCTTTGGACTGGTTCTCGCTTGGGGCGTCGCGGCTCAGACGGTTTATGAGTCGACGGGCGGGCAGGGAAAGGTTTATTCCGACCGCCCTCTGCCCGGCGGCAAGCCGGTTGATCTGCAGCCGCTTAACGTGATTGCAGCACCGCCGGCCCAGACCGCAGTTCGGCCTCGGTCGGACGCCCAGGAAGCTGTCAAGGCGGCGACTCCAGCACCGACCTACCGCAAGTTGTCGGTGGTTTTTCCTGAGGCGTCAGGAAGCGTGGCAGCAAACTATGCGACTTTCGAGGTCCGTGTCAGCATCGAGCCACCATTGCGCATTGACATGGGCCATGCGTTGGTGTTTCGGATGGATGGTCGCAACGTACCCGGACGGTATACGGCGACCGAAATCATGTTTCCTCCAGAATTTTTTGGAGATGTCGCGCCTGCGGGTGTGCAGCAGCATGTTCTGCAAGCCTTCGTCGTTGACGGGGAGGGCAGAATGATCGTCGCAGCGACACCGGTGAGTTTTCAGACGCGCTTTGTGAACGTCCTGCAGCGACCTCATCCGCTATCCCAAAAGCCATTGCCACTTCCACTGCCCAGACCTTTGCCTCAGACAAAGCCAGGCGAGCCTCTGCCGTATCCGCGTCCAGCAAGCGAAGCCCTGCGACGGCAATGACATCGGCGCTTTCCTGCCATACTTGACTTGGGAGTTTCAAGGTGCGCGTTCTGCCTTTACCCAAGGTTTCGCTTTGGGAAATTTGTCATTTCAGTTGAAGGGGGTCAGATGATGGAAAGAGGCGCTGCAACAAGGGGCAAGGTCGCCCGATCGATCGAGGGTGCTGCGGCAATCGAAATCAAGGCAACGATTCCGGATCATCAGATCGACGGTGCGCTGGCGCATTTCGGTCTCACAGCCCGCAATGACGAAGAGCGCTACATCTACTTCTTCGATACACCCGGGCTCGAACTCCTGGGGGCTGGAATTATCGCGCGTGCTCGCCGGATTGTCGGAGACGATCACGACAGTACAGTGAAGTTTCGACCTGTCAATCCAGCCGAAGTGGGGGAGGAATGGCGGAAGTTCAGGGACTTCAAAATCGAGGCGGACGCAAGCGAGACAAGTCTGGTCAAGTCGGCTTCGTTCTCGATGAAAGTCCCCCCCGGGCTGATCAAGCGCGTTGCCGTGGGAAAAAAGCCCATCGCTGCAGTCTTTACCCGCGAGCAGGAGGACTTCATCGTGGCCATGGCTGGCAGACGTATCGATTTCAGCAGCCTCGCGGTCCTTGGGCCTTTGATGGCCCAACGGTGGAGATTTGAAGATCCCGCCTGCCCCTGGCCAATCACAGCCGAGTTGTGGCGGCGCGAGGATGGCGCCCGCCTAATGGAGGTTTCGATCAAGGCGCCAGCGGCGCAAGCCGCAGTCGCTGTCGGCGGTTTCATGGCCTACCTGGCGGAGGTAGGCGCCGAGCGCGACAAGAGCCAGCAGACCAAAACCCGTTGGGCGCTGGATCACTATGTTGCCAAACTCTCAAGTGCCCCGACTCCCGGAGTAGCCCCCAGCAAGCCCGTAACCGAACGCAAGCGGCGTTCGCCTTCTAGCTCGGCGCCATAGCGCAAAGGCAGAGGGGGCTGCTTGTGCTGGCGTGGTCCGCGAGATTCAAGAGCCCTATCGTGATGTGATGGCCGCTTGGCTCGACCAGTGCAGTCCCCGTTAGAGAATTAAAAAAGATCGCGCATCCCGACATTTTTGCGTTAGCCTTCGCTGATGGAATTTGGCGATTTTCTTGCTTCGGCGGCGGTGGCTGCGCTTGTTGCCGGATTGGTTTCCTTCCGAAGTCACGAGCGCAAGACGCAGTTGAAGAGCATCAACCGAGAGCGCGCTAAGTGGCGCGAAACGATCATGGCCAACGCATTGCTTGTTCAGCATGCAGTCGTTGCTCAAGACCCCACAAAAATTGATGAGCTTCATCTCGCATTTCGGCTGTTGCTGGATCCTCATGACGAAGAGGATCAGCTTATCCTGATCGCCATCGAAAACTTGAAGGGTGTTGGCAAGCGCAAGCTGAGAATGGCGGAATTCTCCAGCCGGGTGGCTTTGTTGCTGAAGCACGATCGGGATCGTTCCCGGCATGAAGCAAAGCCGTGGTTTCTGCGCTTTCCTGTTCCAAAGCGTCGACCCTTTGCGGAATTGGCCGAGAGGCGTGCTTTATGGAGCGACACTGACCCGGCTGGTGCGTGGGACGACCGCAGGGAAGGCCGAAAGCCATGAAGCACGTCAGGTGCCATGTTTCTATTTGCCGTGAGGGGTATTTTTGCAACTGGATTTTCGAGGGCCGAGAGTTGTAAGTGGTGGGTCCTGACAGATTCGAACTGTCGACCTACGGATTAAGAGTCCGCTGCTCTACCAACTGAGCTAAGAACCCACTATTGCAACGAACCCATGGTGGAGAGGAGGAGGATCGAACTCCCGACCTCTGCATTGCGAACGCAGCGCTCTCCCAGCTGAGCTACCCCCCCACGAAGTTCCGATTCTATCAAGTTTGGCCGGTGTTTAGTGGTCTGCACTCGCTCTGTGCTACCTGGCCGATCCGATACCGGCTGTGCCAAGATGGCGTACCAAACCCAGGAGACCTTCATGCACCGTTACGACAGCCAATGGCTTGACCGCATGTACAACAACCGTGCGCTGGTGCCGGAGCATGCCGCCCATTTCGAACGATGGAGCAGCGAGTCAGCCGCCGCGCGCAGGCGCGTCGAAAGCCGTCTTGACATCGCTTACGGAGACGGCTCGGGCGAGACTCTCGACGTTTTTCCTGGAGCCGCAGGGAGTGCGCCGGTGCTGGTCTTCATCCACGGCGGGTACTGGCGTAGCCTGGACAAGTCCGATCATTCATTTCTCGCGCCAACGTTCACGGAGAAGGGGGTTTGCGTCGTGGTGCCGAACTACGCGCTGTGTCCGGCTGTGACCATTCCGCAGATCACCTTGCAGCTTGTGAAGGCGCTGGTCTGGACGTATCGCAACATCGCAAGGCACGGCGGGGACCCCAAGCGCATCACGGTGGCCGGCCATTCCGCCGGCGGACACTTGGCGGCCATGTTGTTGGCCTGCGTCTGGAAAGCCTACGCGTCGGACCTGCCGTTGAGTTTGCTGAAGAACGCGCTGGGCATCAGCGGTGTCTACGACCTAGCGCCGTTGCGCCTGACACCGTTCCTCATGGACTCGCTTCGCCTCACGCCCATTCAGGTCAGAAAGGCCAGTCCGGCGCTACTGCCGCGCCCAAGGCTTCTGCATGGGCGCGGCGAGCTTTACGCCGTGGTCGGTGGCGCCGAGAGCGCCGAGTTCTTGCGCCAGAACCAGCTCATCCGGGAGGCCTGGGGCCCAAAGGTCGTTCCGGTATGCGAGGCGCTACCTGGGCTGAATCATTTCAGCGTGCTGGAAACAATGATCCAGCCCGGTCATCGGCTGAATGCTCTGGCGTTGAAGTTGCTATTAAATAGATAGCGTAAGAAGTCCATTTGACGTTGGAGAAAGGCTGAAATCATCCAAATTATCGTGAAGACTCACATCAGCAGGTGTTCGCCGGCGTTGTCGCCGCCGAGGATCACGTAGTTCGTCTTGCGGATGTCCATGAGCTTCTTGCCGCCGGAGTAGCTGATCGAGCTTTGCACGTCCTGCTCCATCTCGATCATGGTGCCGGCGAGCCGGCCCTTGATCGGTTCGATGATGCGCTTGCCTTCGACGTGCTTGTATTCGCCCTTGTTGAAGTCGCTGGCGGAGCCGTAGTACTCTTTGTAGAGCTTGCCGTCTACCTCGACGGTCTGGCCGGGGCTTTCCTCATGTCCGGCCAGCATCGAACCGATCATCACCATGGTTGCGCCGAAGCGGATGCTCTTGGCGATGTCGCCGTGTTCGCGTATGCCGCCGTCGGCAATGATGGGCTTGGTGGCCACTCGCGCGCACCATTTGACCGCGCTAAGCTGCCAGCCGCCGGTCCCAAAGCCGGTCTTCAGCTTGGTGATGCAGACCTTGCCGGGACCGATGCCGACCTTGGTGGCGTCGGCACCCCAGTTTTCCAGATCGATCACGGCCTCGGGCGTGGCCACGTTGCCGGCGATCACGAAGGCCGCGGGCATCTTCGCCTTCAGGTAGCGAACCATCTTTTTCACACTGTCTGCGTGGCCGTGCGCGATGTCGATGGTGATGTACTCGGGCGCCAGGCCCTCAGCCAGCATCTGGTCCACGGCGGCATAGTCAGGGGCCTTCACGCCGAGCGAGATCGATGCGAAAACGCCCTGAGCGCGCATGTCGCGCACGAACTGGACGTTGTCCAGGTCGAAGCGATGCATTACGTAAAAGTAGCCGTTCCTCGCCAGCCAGACGCAAATCTTCTCATCCACAACGGTTTTCATGTTGGCCGGGACCACGGGAATGCGGAATTTGCGCCCCCCGAGTTCCACGCCGGCGTCGCACTCGGAGCGGCTTTCCACCAGGCACTTGCGTGGCAGCAGAAGGATGTTGTCGTAGTCAAAGATTTCCATTTGATTTCCAGGCGTCTGAAGGCTGTTGTTGAACCGATGAGCGCTTGGCCTGGGACCGGTGTCTTGTGGCACTGGCTCGGTTGCAGGCACAAAAAACCGGGCGCAAGAAGCTTGGGCCCGGTGCTTGATTCTACTAGCGTTGGTCGATCGCTGCGCAATGTGTCTGCGCTATGACGCTGATACGCCCTTGCGTATCCTCTATCCAGCCGATCACGCGAAGGCGCGCGGTGCTGGCACCCGCAGGGATGCTCATGGCGCGGTAATCAGTGAGCTTATTGAACTTTGAATTTGATAGCTCTTCGGGTCGATTCCACGCTCGATTCAATACATTTCTTACCAGATTTCTCTCCAACGTCGATCCTTCGACGCCCGCCGGAATCCTCTCCACCAGCGCCAGCCACACCGAAACTGGTCCCTTGAGCGCGCCGGTCTGTCGCAGCTCAATCGATGCGCCGATGTAGCCGTTCACGGCCGGCCCCTGAGCGACCCTCAATCGAAGCGCGCTGGCCGGCCCAACGCGGGAGGTCAGGGTGCTGGCGGCAGGCGGGGCATCTCGCCCCAAGGCATGCAGGCGTTCTGTGGCCTCCCGGGTGGCTGCGGCCGACAGCGGAGCGTCTTCGCCCTGGGTTCCCGGCACGATCCAGTCCAGTGCCACTGTGCCGCGCGATGGGCGGGGTGTCTCGGCCGCAGACCAGCAATGGGCGCAGTCGGCGTTTATGAAGCGCTCCATCAGCGCCATCGGCGCGCGCTGGCCGTCGCTGGAGCAGGATGACTGCGCGTGGACTGGCCGGTGAACGAGCAGTGCGATGGCGAGCGGGGCCATGAACAGAATGACCAACACCTGTGATACTCGCGGGCGGCACGGGCGAGGCAGGGCGAACGGTGACAAGGCAGTCAGGGGGCTCACGACAGGCTTTCTGAATAGGCGCAGTATGGGGCTGGGGCAACCCAGGGTTCCTACAATCAAGGAATGTTCGCAGAAGTCGCCCAGGATTCCCCACTCTTGCACAATCTCAATCCGGAGCAGCGCAGCGCCGTCACCTTGCCCCCTGAGCACGCACTGATTCTGGCGGGGGCGGGCTCGGGCAAGACCCGCGTGCTCACCACCCGTATCGCCTGGCTGCTGCAGACCGGGCAGACCTCCCCCGGCGGCATTCTGGCTGTGACCTTTACGAACAAGGCTGCGAAGGAGATGATGACGCGGCTCACCGCCATGCTGCCGGTCAACGTGCGCGGCATGTGGATTGGCACCTTCCACGGCCTATGCAACCGCTTCCTGCGGGCTCACTGGAAGCTGGCGAACCTGCCGCAGGCCTTCCAGATTCTGGATACCCAGGACCAGCTGTCGGCGATCAAGCGACTGATGAAGCAGTTCAACATCGACGACGAGCGCTTCCCGGCCAAGCAGACACAGTATTTCATCTCTGGCTGCAAGGAAGACGGTCTGCGGGCCCAAATGGTCGAGGCTCGGGACGAGGAATCAAGAAAGAAAATTGAGATATACCAGCGCTACGAGGAACAGTGCCAGCGCGAAGGCGTGGTCGATTTTGGGGAACTCATGCTGCGCTCCTACGAGCTGCTGCGCGACAACGATCCGATTCGCGCGCATTACCAGCGGCGCTTTCGCCACATCCTGATCGACGAGTTCCAGGACACCAACAAGCTGCAGTACGCCTGGATCAAGCTGATTGCAGGCCAGGGCGAGGCAGCCACGCTGCACGGCCCGAGCGCAGTTCTGGCCGTGGGTGACGACGACCAGAGCATCTACGCCTTTCGCGGCGCCCGCGTGGGCAACATGGCCGATTTCGTGCGCGAATTCAATGTGCAACACCAGATCAAGCTGGAGCAGAACTACCGCAGTTTCAGCAATATCCTTGATTCGGCCAATGAACTCATCAGCCATAACAAGAAACGCCTGGGCAAGAACCTGCGCACCGACCAGGGCCCCGGCGAGCCGGTTCGGGTGTATGAGGCGACCAGCGACTTTGCCGAGGCGCAATGGATGGTTGAAGAGATGCGCCAACTGGTCAAAGGCGATGGCATGGAGCGCAAGGAGATCGCCGTGCTCTATCGCAGCAACGCACAAAGCCGGGTGATCGAGACCGCGCTGTTCAATGCCGGCATGCCGTATCGCGTGTATGGCGGCCTGCGCTTCTTCGAGCGGGCCGAAATCAAACACGCGCTGGCCTACCTGCGCCTGCTGGAGAACAAGAACGATGACACCAGCTTTTTACGGGTCGTCAACTTTCCGCCGCGCGGGATTGGCGCGCGCTCCATTGAGCAGTTGCAGGACGTGGCGCGCGACACGGGCTGCTCGCTGCACGACGCCGTGAGCGCCGTACCTGGCAAAGCAGGCGCCAACCTCGGGGCCTTCGTCGCAAAGATTGACGTGCTGCGCGAGCATACGACAGGCCTCACACTGCGCGAGATCATTGATCTGGTGCTGGAACACAGCACACTTATCGAGCACTACAAAGCCGACCGTGACGGCGCCGACCGCATCGAAAACCTGGAAGAACTCGTCAACGCGGCGGAAAGCTTCGTCACGCAGGAAGGCTTTGGTCGCGATGCCGTGGCGTTGCCAGTGGACGAACTCGGCACGCCGCTGACGCAGAGTCCAGTGAGCCAGGGGCTGGAACCGAACGGTTTGGTTCCCGCAGCGGCGGAATTGAATGTTCCCGACGCCGAAACCGGCGAAACGCTGAGCCCGCTGGCCGCCTTCCTGACCCACGCGGCGCTGGAGTCGGGCGACAACCAGGCGCAGGCCGGGCAGGACGCGATCCAGCTCATGACGGTGCATTCCGCCAAGGGCCTGGAGTTCGATTGCGTCTTCATCACCGGCATGGAGGAGGGCCTGTTTCCCCACGAAAACGCGATGAGCGACTACGAGGGCCTGGAGGAGGAGCGCCGCCTCATGTACGTGGCCATCACCCGGGCGCGCAAACGGCTGTACCTGAGCCACTCGCAGACCCGCATGCTGCATGGCCAGACGCGCTACAACCTGAAGAGCCGTTTCTTTGACGAGCTGCCGGAAGCGGCGCTCAAGTGGATCACACCCAAACAGCAGGGTTTTGGCAGTGGCTCAGGGGCGGGCTTCGGCGGCGGTTATGGAGGGGGCGGCGGGGCGGCGCGTCCGGCCTGGGGCAACGCGGGCTTCGGTTCGAATTCCGACAGTTTCAAGAGTCCGCCGGTGCCGGTGCAGAAGGCAGAACCCTCGCACGGGTTGAAGGCGGGCATGAAGGTGTTTCACAACAAGTTCGGTGAAGGCAAGGTGCTGGCAATCGAAGGCACGGGCGATGACGCACGTGCCCAAGTTGATTTCCCGCGTCACGGCGTGAAGTGGCTGGCGCTGTCCGTCGCCAAACTCACGCCCATCTGAGGCGCCAAGGCCGTCAGCGCGGGGTTTTACTTCGTGTGTCGACGGAGGTAGACACTGACCGGGGCGGATTGGATCACTACGGCACCGTTCTGGTCAACGATGATCACCTGGAGCGTGTGCTCGACATTGCTCTCAGCGGCCGCGCGGTTCCAGTCCGTGGCCGAAACGTTGAGGGTGGTGCCTGAGAAGGCCCTCGAAAGCGTGTTGCCGTCAATCTTTACCCGGACAACGTCGCCTCGTTGGGTCTGCAAACGAGGGGTGGCCTGGATCTGCATGTCAAACGCGCCATCGTTGCTCCACAGGGTTCCCCCACTTTCCGGGGACACAATCACCAGCTTGCTATAGGGCGCCGGGTCCACCGCCGGTGTCGGCGCAGGACCTTGGGACGGGGGCGCGCCAGGCCCCTGGATCACGTTGGGGGGTGGCAAATTGAGTTGCGTGGCGCCCGGCGAAGGCTGGTCCGAAAATACGGGTCCGGATTTGCCCTTCGACTCGTAAACGGACGTCTGGGCGGCAGCAAAGATGGGCACAAGCGAAAGCAAGAGGGCCATCAGCGTTCGGTAGGTCATGACAAGCACTTTGGTTGCGTGATACGGTTGAATTCTGCCTCAATCCTGTGCTGCCTACGGGGTGAGGATCAGGCGGCGATACATTTGTTCGCCCAGGGGGCGTTTCTTTCACTCGACGCCATCGATCTTGACGCCACCGTCATCGCTCGGCAATTGCACGGTGGCAGTCTGCCGATGCATTCTCAGGGCGCCTCATCCTTGCCGGACTCGAACGGAATCTTGCCGTCTTTCTCGAAACGCGCCTTGCGTTTTCGGCCGAACGCCCAGATCAGGATGACGGCGAAGGCGGCAATGAGCAGCAATAGGTAAACGGTCAATGTCATTCTTTCTCCTGAAAGTGGGGTCCCCCAGGCTGATTATTACCCCCGACTCCGTGCCACCATGCCCCTACACTTCAGCCCATGTATTTCAGCTTCCTGACTTTCCTCCATGTCTGCGTGTTGCTGGCGGTGGCGTTGCGCATATTTTCGCGGCGCAATACCAAGGGAAGTGCGCTGGCCTGGCTTCTGCTTGTCGTACTCGTACCGATCATTGGCGTGCTGATTTACCTGCTCATTGGCGAACGGCGTCTTGGGCGGACCTGGATGCAGCGGGCGATTGCCCTGCAGCCACAGGTCCTCCAGTGGGCCCAGGGCATTCCGGCCGGCATCGTTGTGGCGCCTGACACCTTGAAGCCTGGTGCCCAGGGTATCAGCCGGCTCGCGACCGGGTCGGTCGGGATGCCCGTGCTAGGGGGCCACCGCCTGCAACTACTGCCTGACAGCGAAACCAGCATCCGTGCCCTGATTGCCGATATTGACGCGGCCCGGACTTTCGTTCACATGGAGTTCTACATCTGGAGCGCCGGCGGGTTCGTTGACGACCTGGTGGCGGCGCTGGTTCGCGCCGCGCAGCGCGGCGTCGCGTGTTCCACCCTGATGGATTCGCTGGGCAGCCGGCCGTTTTTCAAGAGCACGGCGATCGGCTTGCTTCGGCAGGCCGGCGTGCGTGTGGTCGAAGTCCTGCCGGTCAATCCGGTGCGCGCGCTGTTCGTCCGATTCGACCTGCGCGACCACCGCAAGATCGCGGTGATCGACCGCAGCATTGCCTACACTGGCAGCATGAATATCGCCGACCCCCGTTTCTTCAAGCAGGACGCAGGGGTGGGCGAGTGGGTGGACGCCATGGTCCGGATCGAAGGACCGTCAGCGTGGGTGCTCGAAGCGGTTTCGCTGTCCCTGACCGCGTTGCAGACCGGCGCCGACTTTGCCCCGCCGCCTCCGCCTGAACTGCCTGTGGTGGGAAACAGCCAGGTCCAGATCTTTCCGTCAGGTCCCCAATCGTCGAACTGGCAGATCGAACAGGTTCTGCTCGCGGCCATTTACGCGGCAAGGCACGAGATTGTCCTGACCACGCCCTATTTCATTCCCACTGAGGCCCTGCTCACGGCACTGCGCTCGGCCGCGATGCGCGGCGTGCGCGTCATCCTGATCGTGCCCGAGAAGATAGATTCAATGATGGTCCGGTACGCCAGTCGTGCTTACAACGACGATTTGCTCTCCGTTGGCATCACCATCCTGCATTTTCGCGAAGGCCTTTTGCACACCAAGAGCATGGTGGTCGACGAGGAGATCACCATTTTCGGTACGGTCAACCTCGATCTGCGCAGCTTCGAGCTCAATTTCGAGGTTTCGCTCATCGCTTTCGACCAGGATTTCTCTGCCGAGATGCGCGCGCTTCAGCGCCACTATGAATCAAGATCGGATCCGGTTGTGCATGCAGACTGGATGACGCGGCCCTGGTGGCGCCGCACGCTCGAAAACGCCATGCAGGTGATGAGTCCACTGCTGTAGGCGATCTGCAGGCAGGCGGGATGCCCGGGATGGCCTTGGTGCCCTTCAGGGAGCGTCTGACCTGGTCTGCGATGCAGCTTCGGTGGGGGCTTCGTCCGCAAGGAAGCAGTCGCGGATGGTGAAAAAGATCGAAGTGAAGAACATGGCCGCCATCATCAACATCACCGGGACCATCGCAGCGGCGGCAAATTCGGGACTGCTGATCAGGCTCGCGGACAGGATCACCACCAGCCCACCGGCAAAAAACACGCCGAGCCAGGCCAAGCCATAGACGGTAAACGCGCCCATGTTGCGGATGCACGCCACCAGGCTGAAAAACAGGCTTTTCAGGGGCGAAACGCCATGCCAGTGCACCAGTGCGGGCGCATGCCAGAACAGCAGCGACAGCGGCAGGTACAGGGCGGTGGCCACCCACATGGCCACCTGGAAATCCGGTGCCATCACCAGTTCCTGGGTGATCTTTCCGCCGACCAGGTAAAGCTGCGCGAACTTGCCTCCATCAAAAAGCGCGGAGATGCCCATGATTCCCAGGAAACCTGCCGCGTACAGCACGCCAAGAATCAACATGGCCCGCATCTGCTGGCGACCCGCACGAAACGCGCTGATCAGGATCGTTGGCATGGGGAATTTTCCCTTGCTGGCCTCCTGCGTTGCGGCCATCAAGCCCAGCGTCGCCGCTGGCAGGAGCGTCAATGCCATGGCACTGCCCACGTAGGGCACCATGGAGGCCACGGACATCAAGGCCATGAACATGAAGAACAACCCTGCCAGGGCCAGCGGTTGCCGGAAGAACGTGAGGATGCCGAGTTTTACCCAGACCAGTCCAGTGCGGGCGGGAACGATATTCAGTTTCATGTCAGGCGTTTACGGGGTGCGCGACGCGTTCGCGCAAGACCCGTTCAAAGTGGGTGGGGTCGTGGGGTTTGAGCATGGCGGCCTCCCGCGGCAGATGGAAATCCCATAGGCGCGAAATCCAGAAGCGCAGGGCAGCGGCGCGTAGCAGGGCGGGCAGCAGACGCCTTTCGGCGGCTTGCAGCTCGCGCACTGCGCAGTAGGCGCTCAGGAAGGCATGCGCGCGGGTGGGGTCGTGCGCGGCGGTGGTCAGGTCGATGCACCAGTCGTTCATGCACACCGCCACGTCGAACAACCAGGCATCGACGCCTGCGAAATAGAAGTCGAAGAAGCCGGTCAGCTCTGCGCCGTCGAACATCACGTTGTCGCGGAACAGGTCGGCGTGCACCGGGCCGCGGGGCAGTGCGGCGTAGGCGCTGGAGGCTGCAACGTGGTTCTGGTAAGCCAGTTCGCCCAGGATCAATGCAGCCTGTGACGGGCTCAGAAAGGGCAGTACCAAGGGCACCGTCTCGTTCCACCAGGGCAGACCGCGAAGATTCGGCTGCTGACGGTCAAAGTCCCTTCCGGCCATGTGCATGCGCGCAAGCATCGTCCCCACGGACGCGCAGTGTTCCCGATCGGGCGCGAGCTGGCTCCTGCCGCAAAGGCGGCTCACCACGGCAGCAGGTTTGCCGCAGACGGTGTGCAGGATCTCGCCATCCTGGTTGGCGGCCGGGTCAGGCACGGGGATGTCGTGCGTCGCGAGGTGCTTCATCAGGTGAAGGTAAAAGGGGAGCTGCTCGAATGTCAGCCGCTCGAACAGCGTGAGCACGTAGGCGCCGTCGCGGGTGGTGGCGAAATAATTGGTGTTTTCAATGCCGCCTTCGATCCCGCGCAGCTCGGTGAGCTCGCCCAGGTTCAGTTCGTCCATCAGGCGCTGGGCCTCATCGCGGGATACTTCGGTAAAAACAGCCATCAGTCAGTGAAATCTTTGGGGCGGCATCGGGCGATTGTAGAGTCCGCCAGCGCGGCCCCGGCCCATGCACAATGCGACCATGACCGAAAAGAAGACGCTGCTGCTGGTGGACGGGTCCAGCTACCTCTACCGCGCATTCCATGCCATGCCCGATTTGCGTGCCGTGCCGGGCGACCCCACCAGCCCGGCTACCGGGGCCATTCGCGGCATGATCAACATGATGGAGCGGCTGCGCAAGGACGTGCGGGCCGACTACGCCGCCTGCGTGTTCGACGCCAAGGGCCCGACGTTCCGCGACGCGATCTATCCCGAGTACAAGGCGCAGCGCAGCCCGATGCCGGACGACTTGCGGGCGCAGATCCCACCAATTCATGAGGTGGTGCGGCTGCTCGGCTGGAAAGTGCTGGACGTGCCTGGCGTGGAGGCCGACGACGTCATCGGCACGCTCGCGGTCACGGCCGCGCGACAGGGTATCGAAGTGATCGTTTCCAGCGGCGACAAGGACCTGGCGCAACTGGTGGACGAGCACATCACCATCATCGACACCATGAACGGCCGCCGGCGTGACCTGGCTGGGGTGGAAGCCGAATTCGGCGTGCCCGCGCGCCTGATGGTGGACTTCCAGACACTGGTGGGCGACCAGGTTGACAACGTGCCCGGCGTGGAAAAGGTCGGTCCCAAGACTGCCGCCAAGTGGCTACAGGAATACGGCTCGCTCGACGGCGTGGTGGCCAACGCCGACAAGATTAAGGGCGCGGCCGGCGAGAACCTGCGCAAGGCGCTGGACTGGCTTCCGACCGCGCGCTCGCTGCTGACGGTCAAGACCGATTGCGACCTGAACGGCTGGGTGCCCGAGCTGCCAGATATGAATTCGATAGCAATCAATGACCCTGACACGCTGGGTTTGATCGTTTTTTATGAGAAATTTGGTTTCAAGGGGCTGGCCAGGGCCCTGGGCGGCGAGGCGGACGTTCTGGCGAAGCCCGCGAGCGCAAGCAAGGCCGCCCGGCCAACCCAGCCCGAGCGGCAGGCGGCGCCAAGTCTGTTCGACGATCCGGGCACTGACCCGTCCGAAGCCGGTTCTGACGCCGGGCCCGGTGGCGTCACTCCGGGCTACGACACCCTACTGACCTGGGAGGCCTTCGACACCTGGCTGGCGCGTGTCGAGGCCGCCGAGCTGGTGGCGCTGGACACCGAGACCACCTCGCTGGACGAGATGCGTGCCGAAATCGTCGGCATCAGCTTCAGCGTGACGCCCGGTGAGGCCGCCTACATCCCGCTGCGCCACGCCGGCCCCGACGCAGCTGAGCAGTTGCCTTTCGACGCCGTGCTGGCCCGCCTCAAACCCTGGCTGGAAAACCCGGCCCGGCACAAACTCGGGCAGCACATCAAGTACGACCGCCATGTGTTTGCCAACCATGGCATCGAAGTGCAGGGCTATGTGCACGACACCATGCTGCAGAGCTATGTGCTCGAAGTGCACAAGCCGCACGGCTTGGCCAGCCTGGCCGAGCGCCACCTGGGGCGCAGCGGCATCAATTACGAAGATCTTTGCGGCAAGGGCGCGCACCAGATCCCCTTCGCCCAGGTGGACGTGGCCAGGGCGTCTGAATACTCATGTGAAGACTCCGACCAGACGCTGGCCGTGCACCAGGTGCTGTGGCCCCGGCTGGCGCACGACGTGAAGTTGCGCGCCATTTACGAGCTGGAAATCGCCAGCAGCGAGGCGCTCTTCCGCATCGAGCGCAACGGCGTGCTGATCGATGCACCCACCTTGGCCGCGCAAAGCCATGAACTGGGCCAGCGCATCGTGGCCCTTGAAAACGAGGCCTACGCCATTGCCGGCCAGCCCTTCAACCTGAGCAGCCCCAAGCAGCTCGGCGAGATCTTCTTCGACAAACTGGGCCTGCCGGTCATCAAGAAGACCGCCACCGGCGCGCGCAGCACCGACGAGGAGGTGCTGGAGAAGCTGGCCGAGGACTACCCGCTACCGGCGAAAATCCTGGAGCACCGCGGCCTGGCCAAGCTCAAGGGCACCTACACCGACAAGCTGGCCCAACTCGCAAACCCGCGCACCGGGCGCGTGCACACGCACTACGCACAGGCCGTGGCCGTGACCGGGCGGCTGTCCAGCAACGACCCCAACCTGCAGAACATCCCGATCCGCACGCCCGAGGGCCGGCGCGTGCGCGAGGCCTTCGTGGCGCCGTCAGGCTGCGTCATCGCCAGCGCCGACTACAGCCAGATCGAGCTGCGCATCATGGCCCACCTCAGCGGCGACGAGGCGCTGCTGCACGCCTTTACCGCTGGGCTGGACGTGCACCGCGCCACGGCGGGGGAGGTGTTTGGCGTGGAGCCCGATCAGGTCAGCAGCGAGCAGCGCCGCTACGCCAAGGTCATCAATTTCGGGCTGATCTACGGCATGAGCGCCTTCGGCCTGGCGAAGAACCTGGCTATCGAGACCAAGGCGGCCGCCGCCTACATCGACCGCTACTTTCAGCGCTACCCCGGCGTGAAGCGCTACATGGACGAGACCAAACAACTTGCCAAGGCGCAGGGTTATGTCGAGACCGTGTTCGGCCGGCGCCTGTACCTGCCCGAGATCAACTCGCCCAACGGCCCGCGCCGCAGCGGGGCCGAGCGCGCAGCCATCAATGCGCCGATGCAGGGCACGGCGGCCGACCTGATCAAGATGAGCATGGTGGCGGTGCAGCAGGTGCTGGACGCCGAGCAGCGCGGCACCAAGATGATCATGCAGGTGCATGACGAACTGGTGTTCGAGGTGCCCTTGGCGGAAGTGGGGTGGCTGAAAACCGAAATTCCGCGCCTCATGGCCGGTGTCGCCGAGCTCAAGGTGCCGCTGCTGGCCGAGGTGGGCGTCGGGCCGAACTGGGACCAGGCGCACTGACGCGCAAACGGGTCTGTATCGAAAGACCGTGAGCGCTGCAGGCATTCAATTTTCTTCCTAGACTCGGTGTTGGTTTGTTTCCCGCACCCCTTGTCAGGAGTTCTACAGATGCTGCGCGATGACCTGAAATCCGAATTCGATGCCCTGCTGCCCGGCCGCTCCACCGAGGCTGGCGCCACCCGGCGCACCGCGCTCAAGGCGGCGCTGGGCGTGGGCTATGCCGCTTCCACATTGCCGATCATGGCGCAGACGGCGATCAAGACCTCCAGCGAGGGCCTGACCGCTGGCGAGGTGACGATCGACGTCAACGGCTTCAAGATGGCCGCTTACCGCGCCGCGCCCGCCGGCAAGACCGGGCTGCCCGTGGTGCTGGTGCTGTCCGAGATCTTCGGTGTGCATGAGTACATCGCCGACACGGCACGCCGCTTCGCCCGGGCTGGCTATCTGGCCATCGCCCCCGAACTGTTTGAGCGCCAGGGCGACGCCCAGAGCTACGGTGAAATGGCCCGGTTGCTGGCGGAAGTTGTTGACAAGGTGCCGGACGCCCAGGTCATGGGCGACCTGGATGCCACGGTCAAATGGGCCGCTGCCAACGGGGGCGACGTCAGCCGGCTGGCCGTCACCGGCTTCTGCTGGGGCGGTCGCCAGACCTGGCTCTACGCGGCCCACAACAAGAACGTGAAGGCCGGTGTGGCCTGGTACGGCCGCCTGGTGGGCGCGCAGAACGATCTCACGCCGAAGAACCCGATCGATATCGCCGCCAACCTGGCCGGCCCGGTGCTCGGCCTCTACGGCGGCGCGGATACAGGCATCCCGCTGGACTCCGTCGAAAAGATGAAGGCGGCGCTGGCGGCGGGCAATGCGGCGGCCAAGGCCTCGAAATTCGTGGTCTACCCGGACGCGCCGCACGCGTTCCACGCCGACTACCGCCCCAGCTACCGCAAGGAAGCCGCTGACGACGGGTGGAAGCGGGCGCTGGAGTGGTTCAAGGCCAACGGCGTGGCCTGACCCCGCTCGCCCGTCCCGGACCGCCCGCCCGAGGGCGGCTTTTTTGGGCCTCGATGGCCTGCTCAACCCCCGTCGCGCACCACGCGGCAGGAGTCGATGTCGAAGGAGACTGTGCCGATCGTCAGCGCGGTCTGATCCCTGAAGCCTGCGACAAACGCCAGAAACCGCTCGACATCGTTGAAATTGCTGGCCAGTCCGGTGGACACGCGGATCGCGCCTGCGCTCTTGCCGCCCCGGCCCTGCATCACCTGAACAAAACGCTGCAGGTTGATCTCGGCGCCCGCCGCCTGGATGCCGGCGCGCATGTCGTCTTCGTTCAGGTCTTCGGCGCTTTCTCCCGCACCCGGGTTGCAGAAGCAGCCCGTGCGCAGCGAGATGCGCGCCTCGCCCGCCAGTTCCTCGACGCGGCGGTAGTCCACCAGGTGGCCGTTTGGGTCGTACAGGTTCAGGGTGACGGTGCCGCCGCGCAGGTGCATGTTCGCCGGGCCATACAGGCGAACCATCGGCCGGCCGTTGGTGTGGTGCAGGGCCAGCAGCTGTGTGATCAGCCACTGCGTCAATGCGTTGACCCGGGCCTGGATGTTCTCCAGGCCCACGCGCTGCAGGTGGCGCAGGCCGATCTCCACCGCCGGAATGCTCAGGTAGTTCAGCGTGCCGTCTTCAAAACCGGCTTCGCCTTTCGACAACACATGCATGCGTCCCTGAACCGTGGCGAAGTTGACCGTGCCGCCGCCAAACCAGGGGCGGCGCAGCGCCGCCAGCGCCTCGTTGCGCACCAGCAGGCAACCCACGCCGGTCGGGTAGCCGAACATCTTGTAGAACGACATCACGACGAAGTCCGGCGTCACCTCGCGCAGGTCCAGCCGGTTGGTCGGCACATAGGCGGCCGCGTCCAGCAGCACGTGCCAGCCTTGTGCCCGCGCCTTGTCAATCAACGCCAGCGGGTGCTTGACCCCGGAGAAGTTGGATTGCGCCGGAAACGCCAGCAGATTGGCTGCCGCCGGGTCGGCCTGCGCCAGCAGGGCGTCCATGGCCGGTTGATCGATGCGCAGATCGGGGCGCGTCAGCGGCGCATAAGCCACCGTGGCCCCCCGGGCCTGCGCGAACTCGCGGATACCGTTGACAGAGTTGTGGTTGTCGGCCGTCAGCAGCAGTCGCCCGCCTGGTGCAAACGGATAGGACTCGCCCACCAGCTTCAGCGCGCCCGACGCATTCAGCGTAAAGATGGCGGTGTAGTCGCCGGTGGCGTTGAAGTAATCCAGGACCGCAGCCCGGGCCTGCTCCACGCGGCGCGTCATTTCCATCGAGCTGGGGCTGACCGAATGCGGATTGCCCAGCACGTTCTCGGCCAGCATTTCCGCATGCTCGTGGACTTGGCCTGCTGCGTGCAGGCCGGCGCCGGTGTAGTCCAGATAGACCTGGTCCTGCGCATCGAGTCGCCCGTACTGCGCAGCGCGCAGCGCGTCGAGCGAGTGGGTCGTGGCGTAGGCGGGGTGTTGCTGCAGGAACTGATCGAACGAGGTCATGCAGTCGATTCTAGGGTTCCAGCGGGACCGGGCCGCGCAATGCCGCGCGCCCGCCACAGCTTCACAAACGGCGAAACCCTGGCGCAGAATGCGCGCATGACCTATTCACACTTGCTCGTCAGCGCCGACGGGCCCATCACCACCGTGACGCTCAACCGCGTCGACCGACGCAACGCCCTGGCTCTGGACGTGATGCGTGAACTGACTTTGGCCCTGCGCGAGCTTGACTCGGGCGGCGTGCGGGGAATCATCCTGGCGGCGAATGGCCCGGTGTTCAGCGCAGGCCATGATTTTGCCGACATGGCCGGGGCGACGCTGGCGCAGGCGCGCGAACTTTTTGAGGTCTGCACCACGATGATGGCCACGATCCAGGCCCTTCCCCAGCCGGTCGTGGCCCGGGTTCACGCCTTGGCAACGGCCGGCGGCTGCCAGCTGGTGGCCAGTTGTGACCTGGCGGTGGCCGCCAGCACCGCAAGCTTCGCGATTCCCGGCGGCAAGGCGGGCCTGTTCTGCCACACGCCGCTGGTCGCGGTGGCCCGCAACGTCGGGCGCAAGCGCGCGCTGGAAATGGCCATGACGGGCGACGCCATCGACGCCGCCACGGCGGCCGACTGGGGCCTGATCAACAAGGCGGTTCCGCCGGACCAGTTGGAAGCCACCACGCTGGATCTGATCCAGCGGGCCACCCGGGGCAGCGCCATGTCCAAGGCGCTGGGCAAACAGGGTTTCTATCGCCAGATCGACCTTCCCCAGGATCAGGCCTACGCGTTTGCCGTGGAACGCATGGCCAGCGCCTCACTGCTCCCCGACGCCCAGGAAGGCATCGCGGCCTTTCTGGAAAAGCGCCCCGCCCGGTACGTCCAGATCCACGGCCCAGACGAATTGGCCTGAAAGGTCCCCAACGGTTGCGCGAGGGGGGCGAACGCTATGAAATGCCTGACGGCTGGGCCTGCGGATTCGCCAAGCCGAACGCCGGGCTGCGCTTTGCCGGGTCGGCCTGACAGGCGAGGGCTTACCGGATCCGGGCGCGGGCCATGTAGATACCGAGGGCCAGCTTGAGCAGGTTGATGAGCGAAGTCAGGGAAACGGATGTCATGGCGGGCTCCTGAAGGGGCCGAAGCGTTGTGAAGCGACCTTTTCCTGGCATCGGGTCCTCATCCCGCTCAGTCCCCATCCCCCAACAGGTCAGCCAGCGATTTTCCGCCCTCTGAATGCGCGCTGCGTGTCATCGGCACGCCCTTTGGATATTCCTCGGCAATCCGGTCCTCCCAGTAGGTGGCCGGGTTGGGCGCGCTGCAAAGGCGGCGAAAGACCTCGTACGGGACCGACTTGTAGGCCAGCACCGACTTGTTGTCCCAATGCAGGTCCAGCTGTTGTGATGCGGGGTCGTAGTCGGCCTTCCTGATGCGGCCGCTGGTGAAGGTCTTGGAGGGCATGTCTGAACTCTATGCGGGCAGTTTACGCAGTTTTCCCGGGCGGGGAAAGCGCCGCCGAGAGGATGGCCGACACCGCCTCGCCGCATGGACAGCATCCCGGCGGCCCGGATGTGCCATTCCACAGCCACGCAGCATCACGAAGATGATTTTTTGCGCCAAATGGGCATTTTCCCATCTTCAATGGGACATTCCTTGCTATGCAAAAGTGACTCTGCAGGACGGTTGAGCCTCCGCGCGCCTTCTTTGGAGCTTGACTTGCGACAAGCCTCTGGCATTGCCGCCGCCACCAATCGGTGCGATGCTAGCGCCTGCGCCAGGTCGCCCTTTTAGGCACTGCAGCGCATGGAAACAATCGAGGAGACCTGTCCATGAAGCCTCATCCCCCGTTGCGCCTGCACGTGCCGGAGCCCTCGGCCCGACCGGGGCACGAGACCAATTTCGCCTACCTGCACCTCGCGCCGGCCGGCGCGGCCCGTTGCCCGCCGCTGGACGTCAAGCCGGCCCAGACCAGCGACCTGGCCTTCAACCTGGTGCGGGTGCTCGACGACGAGGGCCAGGCCGTCGGCCCCTGGGCGCCGAAGCTGGCGCCGGATCTGCTGCGCCGTGGTTTGCGTGCCATGCTGAAGACGCGCGTGTTCGACGCCCGCATGCTGATCGCCCAGCGGCAGAAGAAGCTGTCGTTCTACATGCAGAGCGTCGGCGAGGAGGCCATCGGCTCGGCGCACGCGCTGGCGCTGGCCGATGGCGACATGTGCTTCCCCACCTACCGCCAGCAAAGCCTGCTGATGGCGCGCGAGGTGCCGCTGGTGGGGCTGATCTGCCAGCTCATGTCCAATTCGCACGACCCGCTCAAGGGGCGGCAATTGCCGGTGATGTATTCGATGCGCGAGGCCGGGTTCTTCTCGATCTCGGGCAACCTGGCCACGCAGTTCATCCAGGCGGTGGGCTGGGCCATGGCCTCGGCGATCAAGGGCGACACGAAGATCGCCTCGGCCTGGATCGGCGACGGCGCCACCGCCGAGGCCGATTTTCACACCGCGCTGACCTTTGCCCATGTGTACCGCGCGCCGGTGATCCTGAACGTGGTGAACAACCAGTGGGCGATCTCCACCTTCCAGGCGATTGCCGGCGGGGAGGGCACCACCTTTGCCGCGCGCGGCATCGGCTGCGGCATTCCGTCGTTGCGGGTCGATGGCAACGACTTCCTGGCGGTGCACGCGGCCTCCACCTGGGCGGCGGAGCGCGCGCGCAGCAATCACGGGCCGACGCTGATCGAGTGGGTGACCTACCGCGCCGGGCCGCATTCCACCTCGGACGACCCGAGCAAATACCGCCCCGCCGACGACTGGGCGCACTTTCCGCTGGGCGATCCGATTGCCCGCCTCAAGCAGCATCTCATCCGCGAAAAACTCTGGTCCGAGAAGGAGCATGTCGCGCTGCAGACGGAGCTTGAGGCCGAGGTGGCCGCAGCGCAGAAGGAGGCCGAGTCCCATGGCACGCTGCTCGACGGCCACATCCCCAGTGCGGCCTCGATGTTCGAGGACGTTTACAAGGACATGCCGGCGCACCTGCGCGGCCAGCTGGCGCAACTGGAGGCCCGATCATGAATTCAGGTGCAAAGGAGGGCGTGAAGACCGCGCCGATGAGCATGATCCAGGCGCTGCGCTCGGCCATGGATGTGATGCTGGAACGCGACCTCAACGTGGTCATCTTCGGCCAGGACGTGGGCTACTTCGGCGGCGTGTTCCGCTGCACCGAGGGCCTGCAGAAGAAATATGGCAAGTCCCGCGTGTTTGACGCACCGATTTCCGAGGGTGGCATCGTCGGCGCGGCGGTGGGCATGGGTGCCTACGGGCTGCGTCCGGTGCCCGAGATCCAGTTCGCCGATTATTTTTACCCGGCGTCCGACCAGATCGTCTCCGAGGCGGCGCGGCTGCGCTACCGCTCGGCCGGCGAGTTCACCGCGCCCATCACCATCCGCATGCCCTGCGGTGGCGGCATCTATGGCGGGCAGACGCACAGCCAAAGCCCGGAGGCGTTGTTCACCCAGGTCTGCGGCTTGCGCACGGTGATGCCGTCCAACCCCTATGACGCCAAGGGCCTGCTGATCGCAGCCATCGAGAACGACGACCCTGTCATTTTTCTGGAGCCTAAGCGCCTGTACAACGGGCCGTTCGACGGCCACCACGAGAACCCGGTCGTGCCTTGGTCGCAGCACGCCCTGGGCGAAGTGCCGGAGGGCTACTACACGGTACCGCTGGAGTCGGCATCGGTGTTTCGCGCCGGCAGCCAGCTCACCGTGCTGGCTTACGGCACCATGGTGTTCGTGGCCGAGGCCGCTGCGCGCGAAACCGGCATCGACGCCGAGATCATCGACCTGCGCAGCTTGTGGCCGTTGGACCTGGAGACCATCGTCGCCTCGGTGAAGAAAACCCGGCGCTGCGTGGTGGTGCACGAGGCCACGCGCACCTGCGGCTTCGGGGCGGAGTTGATGGCGCTGGTGCAGGAGCACTGTTTCTACCACCTGGAGGCGCCGATCGAGCGCGTGACCGGCTGGGACACGCCGTATCCGCACGCCCAGGAGTGGCTGTATTTCCCCGGCCCCGCCCGCGTCGGCGCGGCCTTCTTGCGCGCGACGGAGGCATGATGGGCACTTACATCATCAAGACGCCGGACATCGGCGAAGGCATTGCCGAGGTCGAACTGGTGGCCTGGCATGTGAGGGAGGGCGACAACGTCGTGGCCGACCAGCTGCTGGCCGACGTCATGACCGACAAGGCCACGGTGGAGATCCCCTCGCCGGTGGCGGGCAAGGTGCTCAGCCTGGGGGGGAGCATCGGGCAGGCGGTAGCGGTGGGCTCCGAGCTCATCCGCCTCGAAGTGGCGGGCGAGGGCAACCTGAAACCCGGCGCGCCGCCGGCCAACCCGCCAGCCGCCCTGGTGCTCCCGACTTTTGCGGTGCCGCCGCCACTCAATGCCGGTGCTAGCGTGCAGCAGGCCATTGAGGCCGCGGTGGCGGTCCACAGTCCGACCGGCAGCACGATGGAGCGCCCGATCGCCTCGCCGGCCGTGCGTCGCCGCGCCTGGGAGATGGGCATCCCGCTGGAGCAGGTGCGCGCCACCGGCCCGGCCGGGCGCATCGTGCAGGCGGACCTGGACGCGTATGCCCGCGCGCATCCGCGCCCGCTGCAGGGCCCTGGGCAGGGGCCTGAGCCGGCAACCAGGCATGCGCCAGTGCCGGTGCGGGTCAACGCCTTTGCGGAGCTCAACAGCACGGAAACCATTGCCGTGATCGGCCTGCGCCGCAAGATCGCGATGAAAATGCAGGACGCCAAGCGCCGTATCCCGCATTTCAGCTACGTGGAAGAAATCGACGTCACCGAGCTGGAGGCCCTGCGCCAGCAGCTCAATACCCGCTGGGATGGCCGGCGCGCGCGTCTGACGCTGCTGCCGCTGCTGGTGCGCGCCATGGTGCTGGCGCTACGCGAGTTCCCGCAGATCAACGCCCGGTTCGATGACGAACTCGGCGTCATCACGCGCCACGGCGCGGTCCACCTGGGCATCGCCACCCAGACCGGCAACGGCCTGATGGTCCCGGTGCTGCGCCACGCCGAGGCGCTGGACCTCTGGGCCTGCGCCGGCGAGATCGTCCGCGTGGCCGAGGCGGCCCGCGCAGGCAAGGCCACGCGGGAGGAGCTCAGCGGCTCGACGATCACGCTGACCAGCCTGGGCTCGCTGGGCGGCATCGCCAACACGCCGATCATCAACCACCCCGAGGTGGCCATCGTCGGCGTGAACCGCATCGTCGAGCGCCCGGTGGTGCGGCGCGGCGCCATTGTGGTGCGCCAGATGATGAACCTGTCGTCGTCATTCGACCACCGCGTGGTGGACGGTATGCACGCGGCGCAGTTCGTGCAGGCGATTCGCGGTTTTATGGAAGCGCCCGCCACGCTGTTTGTCGAATAGAGCGCCGCGCCGGGGGACGCGGCGCTTGACACGCTTGCTAAGATGACCTCGAGCTCGGGCCCAGGTTTCTGCTAGGCATCCAGCGGCAGGAACTCGTCCAGGCCCCCCGGTGCGGTGGCCTTTTTGTCATTTATGAAGGAAATTGACCTTTCTCCAGCGTCGGATGGTCATGGTTTGCTATGTTATTGATATCAATCTGGATCGGAACCCTGGCCGCCGGCATTGGCAGCGTGTGGATTGCCGCAGCCTTGAGCTTCGGCATGCTGGCCCGCTACACGCAGCACATGCTGAGCATGGCTGCCGGCGCGCTGCTGGCCACCGCCTTCCTGCACCTGCTGCCCGAGGCATTCGAGAGCCAGGCCGGTGCGTACGACCTGTTCCTCACGCTGCTGATCGGCCTGGTCTTCTTCTTCCTGCTCGACAAGGCCGAGCTCTGGCATCACGGGCATGAGCATCACCATGAGGCCGCGCCGGGCGCGCCGCACCACCACGCCCATGAACACCCGCAGAGCCACGTTCATGCCCAGTCCCATGGCCATGACCAGGTTCATGCGCACAGCCACGTGCCCAAGCCCGGCAGCTGGGCGGTGCTCACCGGTGACAGCGTGCACTGTTTCGGAGACGGCATCCTGATCGCCTCGGCGTTCGTGGCCGACCTGCGCCTCGGCGTGATCGCCTCACTGGCCGTGCTGGCCCACGAGGTGCCGCACCACATGGGCGACCTGGTGGTGCTGCGCGGCGGCAACAACGACCGGCGCATGGCGTTGGTCAAGGTGTCCCTGGCCGGCGCGGTGACCGCGCTGGGCGGCACGGTGGGCTATTTCCTGGTGGACCGCCTGCACGACTACCTGCCGTACTTCCTGGCCGTGGCCAGCAGCAGCTTCATCTACGTGGCGCTGGCCGATCTGATTCCTCAACTGCAAAAACGCCTGTCCGCCCGCGAAACCGTGGCGCAGATTGCCTGGCTGGGTGCGGGCATCGGACTGGTGACACTGGTCAGCGGGCTGGCGCACGGACATTGACGGGGAACCTCGCCGCGACAGAAGTGCGGTGCCCGGCTGCCGTCCACCCATCAGTTGCGGCCCTTGAACGAATGGCCCGCCTAGAGGTTCAGGAGTTCACCATCACCAGTTTGCCCATCACGCCGCGCGAACCCATGTGGGCAAAGGCGGCTTTCAGTTCGCTCATGGGCATGGCACGGTCGATCTCCGGCTTGATCTTGCCCTGGGCGTACCACTGGGCCAGCTCCATCATCATGGCGGCGTTGGCCTTGGGCTCGCGGCGCCCGAACTCGCCCCAGAACACGCCGACAATGGACGCACCCTTGAGCAGCGCCAGGTTCAGCGGCAGCGAGGGGATGGGCCCCGCCGCGAAGCCCACCACCAGGTAGCGGCCGCGCCAGGCGATGCCGCGGAAGGCGGGCTCGGCGAAGTCGCCACCGACCGGGTCGTAGATGACGTCCGGGCCCTTGCCGTCGGTCAGCGCCTTGAGGGCGTCGCGCAGGTTTTCGGTGGTGTAGTTGATCGTCGCGTCGGCACCCAGCGTCTTGCACAGCGCGCATTTCTCGTCGGTGGAGGCTGCAGCGATGACCCTGGCGCCCATCACCTTGGCGATCTGGATGGCGGCGGTGCCCACGCCGCCGGCAGCGCCCAGCACCAGCACGGTCTCGCCGGCCTTGAGCTGCGCCCGGTCCACCAGCGCATGGTGGCTGGTGGCGTAGATCATGATGAAGGCGGCAGCGTCCACATGCGAGAAGCCGGGCGGCAGCGGCATGCACAGGGCAGCCGGGGCAATGGTGTGCGTGCCGAAGCCGCCGGTGCCGGACAGGCAGGCGACGTTCTGGCCGACCTTCAGGTGCGTGACGCCTTCGCCCACGGCCTGGACCACGCCGGCATATTCCGAGCCCGGTACGAAGGGCAGGGGCGGCTTCATCTGGTACTTGTTCTGCACGATCAGCAGATCCGGGAAATTCAGGCTCGCGGCCTTGATCTCGATCAGCACCTCGCCGGCTTTGGGCGCGGGGGTGGGAAGCTCTTTCCAGGTCAGGGCATCGACGCCCACGGGGTTTTCACAAAGCCAGGCATGCACGGGAGGTCTCCTTCAGAACAAGAGGGCGATCATAGGGCGCGCCGTGTTGGTCGCAAACCGGCGATGTCTCACCAGCGACCGCCCCTCGACCCGATCGTGACCGTTTCAGTCTCGTCGACCCTCGGCTGCCGCGCGCTGCCGAACTTGCCGCTGGCGGCCGCTTCCAGAAATCCGGTCAGGGCGATCGCGATGCGCTCCGCCTGCTCGTCGTCCATCTTGACCCGGTCGTAGAGCAGGTTGAGGTGCAGGCTGCCGCCATGGCTGGCCGCCGTGACGCAGATCGGGTGCTGCGGTGGCGGCGACACCAGGAACGCAAGACTTTGAATGCGGGCGCCATTGCGCAGATCCGGGGTGTCCACCGTGCCGATGTTGGTCAGCATGGACGATGGCGGCGCCAATGCCACCGACGACTGTATGAGTCGGGCCCGGCTTCGGCCCATCGGGAGCAGGGAATCCTCGCGGTAAACGGAATGAACCAGATTGGCGTCGCCGCTGGTCAGTACCTGCTGCAACTGGCCGCGGATGTCTGCAGCCAGCTGCCAGAAGTCCGGTTTGGCGGCCAAGCCGTGCACGGTGGTGATCGTGGCGACGTACAGGCCGAGGTCGCTGGCGCTCAGCTTGCCCCTGAGCACACCGCGCAGGTCGGCCAGCGAGGTCAAGCCAAGCTGGCGCGCCTGGTCCGAGCCGAACTCGGCATTGAGGGCCAGAACCTGGGCCGCGCCCAGGGCGCCATGCACCGTGGTGCCGTGGGCGCGGCACGACGCCAGCAAGGCCTGCGTGGTTTCCTTGGGCATCGACACCGGGATCACCTTGATGCTGCGCTTGTCGCCCAGGCGCATGTCGTAGCCGGGCAGCTGCCGCGGGAATTTCAACGCGGCCTGTCCCTGACCGAGCCAGTACTTGAGCTTTTGCACGGAGCTTTCCATAACGCCCTTGGACTGGATCAGGTCAAGGTCCTGCGCGGACCGGTGAGGAGGGCGCAGTTTCAGCGGAAGATCCTCACCGCCCGCGCGCCGGAGCACCTCGATCAGCAGGCTGGCGCCCGACTTGCCATCGGCAATCGTGTGGTGAAAGACCATCGCCGCGACCGACTTGCCGCGGCCTTGACACCACAGGAAGCGCGCGAGTGGCGCCTCGCCCGTAAAAGGCGCATCGAGCTCGGCCGCCACGGCGGCCCGCCAGTTCCGCAAGGGGCGGACCTGCGCTTTCCATACGGCTTGCTCCGGCGGCACTGCCTTGAAACAGGCTCGACCTCTGACCATCGCGAGGCGAGCGCGCAACAGAGGCTGTTCGGCTTGAACGGTTTGCAGCGCACGCTCAAGCCGTGCGGGGTCCAGGCTGCCACTGATTTCCGCGAAGACGACGAAATTGAGGCAGTACAGCTGATCCAGCAGGTAGTAGATGGCCTCGGTTGGACCCAGGGGGCGGTTCATTTCCGGCTGCGGCTTCGTTGGGGAACTGTGGGTACTTCGGGCAGCGGTGGACATCTGGCTTTCCTCGAACGGTTTGGCGTTTGATTCCGGATCCGGAGTTGCGGGAAAAAAGGTTTTTCAGGATGCGTCCCCTCGCGCAGGAAAGCTGTCCCGGCGGCGACGCGGTCTGCGCGTCGCACGCTGTCCAAAGACGCCCCGATACCTGCAACCGGGCATCGGACGGGTGACGCCACCTACAATCCGTTTCAACCCGAAACATCCATGAAAATCCTGATTTCCAATGACGACGGCTACCAGGCGCCCGGCATCGTGGCGCTGTACGAGGCGCTGAGAACCGTGGCCGAGGTGGAGGTGGTGGCGCCCGAGCAGAACAACAGCGCCAAATCCAACGCGCTGACCCTGCATTCGCCGCTGTACGTGCACACGGCGGCCAACGGTTTTCGTTACGTCAACGGCACGCCGGCGGACTGCGTGCACATCGCGCTGACCGGCCTGCTGGGCTACCGCCCCGACCTGGTGGTCTCGGGCATCAACAACGGCGCCAACATGGGCGACGACACCATCTACTCCGGGACCGTGGGCGCTGCGATGGAGGGCTACCTTTTCGGCATTCCGGCCATCGCGTTCTCGCAGATCGAAAAAGGCTGGATGCATATCGACGCGGCTGCGGCCAAGGCGCGCGAGATCGTGCAGAACATGGCGCAGCAGCGCCTCGTCGGGGCCACGCCCTGGCTGCTGAACATCAACATCCCGAACCTTGCCTTCGACGCGATCAAGCCGGTCAAGGTATGCCGGCTGGGGCGGCGCCATTCCGCGGAAAGCGTCATCACCCAGCTGAGCCCGCGCGGCGAAACCATGTACTGGATCGGCGAGGCCGGGGCGGCGAAGGACGAAGCCGACGGCACAGACTTTCACGCCACCGCGCACGGCCATGTCGTGCTGACGCCCCTGAAGGTGGATCTGACGGACCACGATCACCTGCGCTACTGGGCGCAGACGGCCGCGCAATTGGGCGCCGGGCCGGACAAGGTGGCTTGATGACGCGTCGACCGACCTTTCCTGCACGGATCGATTTTTCGCAGGGGCAACCCGCGCCCGCCAGAAAGGCCGGTGTCATGGCGACAGAAGTGCCGCGACGCGGCGCTTTGGAGCGTATCCCGCTCGGGCCGCAGGGGCTGGGCATGGACTCCGCCGCCGTGCGCGCCAGCATGGTGCAAAAACTCGCGGCGCAAGGGGTGGCCGACCCTGCCGTGCTGCGGGCCATGAATGCGGTGGAGCGCCACCGGTTCGTGGAGCCGGCGCTGGTCAACCAGGCCTACGAAGACACCAGTTTGCCGATCGGACTGGGTCAGACGATCTCCAAACCCAATGTGGTGGCCCGCATGATCGAACTGCTGCGGCACGGCGTGCCCGGCAAGATGGGGCGGGTACTGGAGATCGGCACCGGCTGCGGCTACCAGGCGGCCGTGCTGTGCCAGCTGGCCACAGAGGTCTATAGCATCGAGCGCCTGCGCGGCCTGCACGACAAGGCGCGCGAGAACCTTCGGCCTTTGCGGCTGGCCAATCTGCACCTGCTGTTCGGGGATGGCATGGCCGGGTTCGCCAAGGGGGCGCCGTATGCCGCCATCATTGCGGCGGCGGGCGGCGAGGCGGTTCCGCCGGCCTGGCTGGATCAATTGGCGCAAGGGGGGCGCCTGGTCGCGCCCATGGTGACCGCCACTGGCCAGCAGGCGCTCGTGGTGATCGACAAGACGTCGGATGGCTTGAAACAGACCGTGCTGGAGGCGGTTCATTTTGTCCCCCTAAAATCAGGTATCGCTTAAGGGGAATGGACATGTCTGGTTTATTGACTCGGTTGGGACTTGTCGGCTCGGCAGTGGTGATGGTTGCCGTGCTGGCGGCCTGTTCGTCGAAGCCGGCCAACCGTGCGCCTGTGGAGGACCGCAGCATCAGCGCGACCAAGCCTGCGGTCGTGCCGGTGACGACAGACGGCAAGCCGATGCCGGGCGCGGAAAACGCCGGAAAGCCCGGCTACTACACCATACGCAAAGGCGATTCCCTGATGCGCATTGCTCTGGACACCGGTCAGGCCTGGCGCGATATTGCACGCTGGAATGGCATTGAAAATCCGAACCTGATCGAAGTGGGGCAGGTGATCCGCGTGGTTCCCCCCGTCGGGTCTGTGGCTTCAGCCGCAGCCTCTGATGCACCCTCCGTGGCAGTGACACGTCCTGTGACATCGTCGTCGGTGACACCGGTCACGCCCGGGACGGTGGTTCCGGGCCCAGCACCCGCGGCCAGCGCAGCCGCGTCCGCCAGTGCGAGCGCGGCGCCTGCGGCTTCAGCGCCTGCCGCTGTCGCAGGCGAAGACGAGATCGCCTTCATCTGGCCGAGCAGCGGCGTCTTGCTGGCGGGGTTTGACGAGGCCAAGAACAAGGGGCTGGACCTGGGCGGCAAGGCCGGGGACCCGGTCCAGGCTGCCGCCGACGGCCGTGTGGTCTATGCCGGGGCCGGGCTGCGCGGCTACGGTAACCTGGTGATCCTCAAGCACAACAATACGTATCTGACGGCGTACGCACACAACCAGACCTTGCTGGTCAAGGAAGACCAGTC
>JAABQG010000126.1 GCA_011391595.1 Hydrogenophaga sp. | reverse complement strand
GTTGTTCAGCACAGCCAGCGCTTGCGGTGCGGCTTTCTCGCTGACTGGCTTTGGCGAGTGCGGCGGTCTTGGTTGTGGTCATGGGCCGTCCTGGATCAGGTTGGGGGTCTTTGCTGTACTCACATAAACAAGGCCATTCGAGCGTCTGATAGTTCTGCAGCAAGAGCTGGTTGGTGCGCCGCCGAACAAACCAGCTCCGTTGTCTGCGGTTACATTCGCGTCGGGTCCTCAGAAGCCCCTGCGATATGTTCACCCCTCTCATCGCAGCTCGAAAGAGATTTAGCCCGGCCCTTGCGTCGGGCTTTTTTTTCCCCTCTGGCAGCCGATTTCGCGACACTTCGAAGCCCATAACTGGCCCGCAGTCAGGACATCGGCAACGGGGCGGGCAACGGTGCAGGTGGCGGCGAGGGAAAAGGCACCTCGGTTGGCGCTGGCATGGGCGATGGCGGCGTGGGCATGGGAGGCAACCATTCTGGCACCGACGAAGGTGACGGCACTTCAATGTTCATGTGGGTGTGTTTCATCAGACGATTGTTTGTCCAACCAAGGCAGGCGTCTGTGTGTTCACGCACGCAGGAAGGACAGCAGCGCATCGTTGAATGCCTGCGCATGCGACACGTTCAGCCCGTGCGGCGCGCCCTTGACCCGCACCATCTGGCTGTGCGGCACGGCGCGCTGGGTGCGCTCTCCCGAGCCTTCGATGGGCACGACCGCGTCCGCGTCACCGTGAATCACCAGCGTGGGTACCGTCACTTTCTTCAGGTCGTCGCGGAAGTCGGCCGTGGCGAATGCCTCCATGCACGCCAGCGCCGCATGCTGCGCCGACTGCTGGCACAAGGCGATGGCCTCGCCACGCTGCGACTCGGTGACCTGCAGCACACCATTGGCCGAGAAGAAGGCTGTGGTGAACTGGTCGAAGTAGGCATTGCGGTCCTGCGCGAACGCCTCTTTTTTCTGCTGCGCCTTGTCGGGCGTAAGCGGGCCGTCTGGGTTGTCGGCCGACTTCATCAGGCATGGCGGCACGGCCGCGGCAAACACCACGCTGCGCAGGCGCGACTCGCCGTGGCGTGCAACGTAACGCGCCACTTCACCCCCGCCCATCGAGAAGCCCACCAGCGTCACATCCTGCAGCCCGCACTGGCTTATCACGCGGTGCAGGTCGTCGGCCAGCACATCGTAGTTGTAGCCTGACTCAGGTTTGTCTGAACGCCCGAAACCCCGTCGGTCGTATGCCACCACGCGATAGCCAGCGGCTTGAAGCACCGACACCTGCGGCTCCCAGGCCTGTGCCGACAGCGGCCAGCCATGGATCAGCACCACCGGTCGGCCGTCGCCACCGCTGTCGTCAATGTGCAGGTGCACGCTGCTGGCCGGCGCTGTGCTGGCGCTGCCTGAATCCTCCGGGCTGGTCGTGGCGCCGGCGGCAGCGCCGCCCAGTGCGCCGGCAACGGCACCCGCGGTGGCTCCCACCAAAATACCCACCGGGCCGGCCATCACCACGCCGATGGCGGCGCCCGTGGCTGCGCCTGCCACCACGCCGCCACCCATCAGCACGGAGTTGGCCTCGCGCTCGGCTTCATCGGGCTCCAGCGCGGTCTGCGCCGCAGTGTTCGGATCCTGCGAAGGAATGCCGTGGCCGGGGTTGGCCTGTTCGGCAAGGTCTTCGTCAACCGGTACGGTCTCGGACGGCGGGGTGGTCAATGGGTTCATGTACTTCTCCTGAGCAAGTTGACGATGGAACGAGCGCGAGGCTCGGGCTGCAAACTGATGGCTGACCTTATGCGGCGACAGCGGACCGGTCTGTGCGGCAGCGCACGGGCGCTGGTCAACTTCAGCGGGGCGGCGCGCGGGTGACTTCTTCACGCTGCGCAATGCGCACAATTTCCCTGGCAATGTCTTCAGGTGACAGCACAAAGTCAATGCCGCCGGCCTCCATCCCCGCCGGGCAATTTGACGCCTGGGTCGACCCGAGCCGGATGCTTGATACAGACGCAAGTTAGCGGCATCCGCTTGAAACAAAGCGCTTTGTTTCACTTTTTTTCTCTGTGTGCCATCGCACAGAGATCTTTCTCAGAGGTCCCTAAGCTACCGGTGTGGTGATTTTCTATCGTCCAAGTGACGTCGAATGGTCAACCTTCGGTTTTCTGCACTCGCAGTGCCACATTTTTCTTCACTCTCATAGGATCCCAAATGAAATACACCTTACCTCTTTTTGCCATCGTCGCCGCCCTGAGTCTGGCCGCATGTGACCGCCCGGCCGTGGTGGCCGTTCCTGTCGCGCCTGTTGTCGTGCCCGGCCCTGCAGGCCCAGCGGGTGCCAC